>JAZNGL010000031.1:0-2299 GCA_045576435.1 Clostridia bacterium | reverse complement strand
CTATTACCCAAGACTCGCCAAATGAGGTGTTTGCAAATCTGCAAATCTTTTTAACCCTTTTCGTGCGGTTACCATAATAGTTTAGCACAAACTTTATGTGTTGTCAACAAAAATTTTAATTTTTTTATAAAAACATATCCTTTTATCATAAAATTTTAGAAATTTCTGCAAAGAGATTATTTGCGAAAATTCCAAAGCCTAAGTCGTTTGGATGCACACCATCTGAATAGAATTTTATATAATGAGGTGTTAGTGTATATCCATCAATAACATAAACATTTGAATAATCTTTGCAAACATTTTTAATCAACTCATACATACCACTACAAATTGGTAGCATTTTTTCATTGCTTACTTCGTCTTCTCTCCATATCGGAGAAATCACAAAGATTTTCGTTTCAGGAAATTGAGCAACTAAAAGTTCAAAGAACTCACCGCAGTTTTTTTGAAACTGTTCCTGACTGCAATAGCTCCAATCGTTAGTTCCATATGCAACCGTAATTAAATCCGCTCTTATTTCTTCTTTAGCTTTTACTAATTCAGGAAAAAACATCTCCCCGCCAATGCCTTTATTTATACTATCCGCATCCAAAAGCTTTGCAAGTTGATTTGAATATGCCAAAGATGAAAAGGTTGCGTCGTAACCATGAGTTATTGAATCGCCAAAGCTAATGATTGTTTTACTCCTTTTAATCCCACGAAGTATAGCTCCATCATCAATAATGAAGTTTGAAATCTTAGCACAGGATGACCATGGAAAATAGATTTCAACATGCTTTATTCCGTCGCACAATTCAAATTTCAAATGCTTGATTTCTCCCGACAACTCTACTTCACCATCATGACCAATAAGAATACCATTTTCATATATATCAAAGAAACCATAGTCTCTGCTTGATGCATGAGATAACAAATAATCAAACTCCACCGTTTTTGAATTGGTTTCAAAAGAAAACCTGATGCCTGCTGTTGAAAAATTTTTCCCAACAGCTTCAGAACTTTTATTTTCTCTATACGCCTGAGTTTGTTCCTTTGTGAATCTGTGAAAGCAGAAAAACGCATCATCTTCAATGATTTTTTCTGTGCCGCAAGTGATTTCACAAATTTGCTTTAAATTAAGTTTCATTTTTATCCCCCTTAAAATCCAAACATTTCTTTTGCATTAAGCTTGAAATTTTTGCTCTTATAGTGGATTTTCAACCCTGATTGTTTTTCCTGCAGGAACAACAATCTCTTTGCTATATAGTGAATTTTCAAAATAATTCAAATAAACATCAATATTACTTGGGTTTTCAATCAATTTGCCATCAACACTAAATTTGAGTGAATCAAATGCTTTAACATACTTGTAAATCTCATAATTGGTTGCATACCAAACATCTTCACGGTTTCCCATAAACTCTGCAAATTCTTCAATGATATACCAATTATCGTCATCATTAAATTCATAGCTGTGTCCCCAAAGATAAAAAAGTCTCGGCTTTTTACCCCAGAAACGCTTAGGTTCCTCCTCAAAAAATTTATTTGTAAGCTCCATAAGTCTTGGGTTTTTATGGTGACAGGTTGGTCGCCATCTTAACCAATCGCTCGGGATATCAAAATTTTCTGTTGAGCCACCTATTCTTGCATATTCAACCCCACAATTTTTCAAAATTTCAACAACGATATCATTATATGAGCTGTTTGCATATGCCATTCCCGTTATTATTTTGCCAAACAATTCTTCAAGTGCTTTTCTATCCTCGAGCACATCGTTAACAACCATTGGTGATGGCACCTCGGTCAACGACAAATGCTTCCTGCCGTGGATTGCAACCTCATTTCCGGAGTTTGTGTAAAGTTCAAGCACTTCCTCTTTTGAAAGTCTTCGCTCGCTTGCAGAAAAGAAACCACTATTAATATTAAATGTTCCCTTCAATCCGTTTTTTGACATAATTTCAATCAGTTTTTTATCATATATAACGCCATCGTCATAACTGAGAGTTGCTGCCTTGTAACGAAATCCCGGAAAACGCATGAGTGTGTAATTCATAATCAAAACTCCTTTTGTTTTTTTCCTCTTTAATATAGCAAAATCATACTTAAAAGTCAATAAAAGAATATAATTTTAGCGGTGATTTATTAAAATAACCGCTAATAAAATAGTTATTTATCTTCTTTTTCAACTGCTTTAAATTCGCAAGGTCCAAGAACAAATTTCTTTTTGTGGGTTCCATAGTCGATTGTTGCAACAATATCGCAATCAAAATCGGTATTGAGAAGATATACCTTGTCGCCCTCATAAACTGAAAATCTGAGT
>JAZNGL010000030.1:0-3294 GCA_045576435.1 Clostridia bacterium | reverse complement strand
GGTGGTGCGGCTGAAGGGACTTGAACCCCCACGTCATTGACACTAGATCCTAAGTCTAGCGCGTCTGCCAATTCCGCCACAGTCGCATATTAAGTTTTTCCTCTTAATTTTTACACGGTAGAGGTACACCGAGGAGGAGCAAAAAGCTTAACCCTCATATATAAAAACGGTAAAAACCGAATTTATCGAATTTGTTCACATACAGTATGGAACCTAAGTCTAGCGCGTTTGCCAATTCCGCCACGGGCGCAAATATATGATGATGCAAAAGAAATTAAATGAAGCATCAACGAAGAATATTATATCATCTAAAATGAAATATGTCAAGAAATATTTATTCTAAAAAACAGAATTAAGTCTTTTGCGATATTCAAAAGGTGTGATATTATATTTTTGTTTAAATCTTCGGGAAAAATAGAACTGGTCGCAGAAACCCAAAGTGCTGCTTATTTGATTTATGGACCAATTTGAATTAATGAGCATTTTTTCGGCGTTAAAGAAAATTTGGTCATCAATATATTTACCGATTGTAACTCCAACCTCGTTTTTGAAATGCTTGCACAAGGTGCTTTCAGATATAAACAGGCGTTCAGCAAGAAGTGCAGTTGTTATCTGAATTGATAAATTAAGCTGAATATAGTCAATAGTTTTCTGCACGATTGGTGAATATGATGTTGAAAGCAAAGACGATACAGTTGATGGAGAAAGTGCAGCAGTGATATGTTTCAGAATTTCCTGTTTAACTTTTAAAGATTTAACAAGGTCATTTGAGGTATATTGTTCAATTATTTTATCTATATCTTCGCTAGACACAGGCAGAACTATGCAATGGTCATAGTTAGTGAAAAAATCATAGCCATCAGGACGATATACATTAATGTGGAAAAAAAGTTTTGTAAATTCATCATTACAATTAAATGAAAAAGTTAAGCCGGGAGGTACAATATAAAGGTTTCCTGGCTTCATGACTATTTCAGTTGAACTATAGGTTAGAACACCTGAACCATGTTCAACATAATAAAATCTGGAAAAGGGTGAACAAATATTTTTGCCAACCCATTCAGCATCGCCAATCAGATATCCACTGGCATGGATTTCAATATTTAATTTGTTGATTATATTCCCAAAAAAAGGATTAGCATTAACAATCATACTGAAAACTCCATATTTAATAATGTAAAATACATATTTTTATTGAAGAAGATATGCTATAATGAAAAAAATAGCAAATATCAGTCAACAACAAGTCCATATTAACACATAAGTTATTTAAAAGTCAAGAGAAACATCGATTTAATTATAAGAAATAAGGAGGAAAAATTATGGGAAAAAACAAATTAGTAGGGGAATATCCAGTCATTGGTATCAGACCGGTTATTGACGGTAGACGCGGAGCAATGAAACTTCGTGAAAGCCTTGAAGATCAGACAATGGGTATTGCCAAGGCGGCTAAAAAACTCTTTGAAGACAATTTGTGTTATTCAAATGGGGAAAAAGTTAAGGTTGTTATTGCAGACAGCACAATAGGACGTGTTCCGGAATCTGCAGCTTGTGCAGAGAAGTTCCGCAGAGAAGGAGTTGACATCACTCTCACAGTTACACCATGTTGGTGTTATGGTTCTGAAACAATGGATATGGACCCAAAAACAATAAAAGGCGTTTGGGGATTTAACGGCACAGAAAGACCAGGCGCAGTTTATCTGGCATCTGTGCTCGCAACACATGCACAGAAAGGACTCCCTGCTTTTGGAATTTATGGGCATGAGGTTCAAGACAGAGATGACGTTACAAAAATCCCTGAGGATGTTAAGGAAAAACTTTTGAGATTTGGTCGTGCAGCAGTTGCTGTTGCAACAATGAGAGGAAAGTCTTATTTGCAGATTGGTTCTGTTTGTATGGGTATTGGTGGCTCAATTATGGATCAGGCGTTCATGGAGGATTATCTTGGACTCAGAGTTGAATCTGTTGATGAGGTTGAAATTCTTCGTCGAATGGAAGAGGGAATATATAACAAAGAAGAATATGAAAAGGCTCTTGCATGGACAAAAGAACATTGTAAAGAAGGCAGAGACGATAATCCTGATTTTGTTAAATTTACCCCGGAACAAAAGGAAAAACAATGGGAATTTACAATAAAGATGTATTGCATAATTAAGGATTTGATTCAGGGAAATCCAAATCTTCCTGAGGGATGCGAAGAAGAAATGGTTGGACACAATGCAATTTGTGCAGGCTTCCAGGGACAAAGACAGTGGACAGACCATTGGCCAAACTGTGACTATCCTGAAGCAGTTCTTAATTCATCCTTTGATTTTGAAGGAAAGAAAGAGCCAATCATTCTTGCAACAGAGAACGATGTTCTGAATGGTATCGGTATGCTCTTTGGTAAACTTCTCACTAACCGTGCGCAGATATTTGCTGATGTAAGAACTTTCTGGTCACCTGAGGCAACAAAACGTGTTACAGGCTATGACTTAGAGGGCAAGGCAAAGGAAAATGGAGGTATTATCCATCTTCTGAATTCAGGAGCAGCTTGTCTTGATGCTTGTGGCGAATGCACTGATGAAAACGGAAATGCTACCATGAAACAGTGGTGGGATGTTACGGACGAAGACATCAAGAAGATGACAGATGCAACAGTTTGGTGTGAAGCAGGTTATGATAACTTCCGTGGAGGCGGTTTCTCATCACACTTCACAACAAGAGCTGAAATGCCTGTTACAATGATGAGATTGAATCTTGTTAAAGGTCTAGGACCGGTTCTCCAGATTGCCGAAGGTTGGACTGTTAAACTTCCTGATGATGTTTCAGATACACTTATGGAACGTACTAACCCAACATGGCCGTGTACATGGTTTGCACCACGTTGTGATGGAGTTGAAGGTAGCCCATTTAAAACCGCTTATGACGTTATGAATAATTGGGGAGCAAATCATGGTGCAATTTCTTATGGACATATTGGTGCAGATTTAATTACACTCTGCTCAATGCTTAGAATCCCGGTTTCAATGCATAATGTTCCAAAGGATAAAATATTCAGACCGGCAGCTTGGAATGCGTTCGGTATGGATAAAGAGGGTCAAGATTACAGAGCTTGTCAGACTTATGGACCTTTATATAAATAAATAATTGCATAAAATGAATACCGCCGTTTTTGATATGCACCCCAAAAGTTAGACACTTTTGGAGGTGCATATTTTTATGGGTAAAACAGGAAGAAAAAACAGAAACTACTCGCCTATCTGTTATAATGGATATGCGAGAACATCATTTGTGCTACAATGAGGTAGTAAG
>JAZNGL010000029.1:0-9811 GCA_045576435.1 Clostridia bacterium | reverse complement strand
ACCATATGTTTTTATTGTTGTTCTATATTATTTATATTTTGCGTTTTGGACAAAATATCTTTTGTTTGATTGGAATGATCTTTTAAAACATATTGTTTTTGGCACGGTTGCGGCACCTTTTTATTTTGTTGTAATAGTGATGCAGCTTTATATTTTAGCTCCTGTCTGGCTTTGGCTCAGCAAAAACATATCGCCACTTGCCGTTATCATCTTTGCAAGCGTAATAACAGTTGTAGCAGGATATTTTTTGGCACCAATACCAAATGGAGACAGGGTATTCACGTCTTTTCTTGTGTTTTGGATTATTGGTTGCTGCATAGGTTGTGATTTTGATACATATATTTCAAGGCTTCGTCGCCATAAAAAGCTTTTGATTTTTTTAGGTGTGATATCAACCTTTGTTTATGTTGGAATGGCTTATCTGGAGTTTATAAATATTTTTCACTCATATGCGACAGAAGTTGTTAAAGTTATATTCAGTGTGTCGGTGTCTTTGATGTATTTAACGCTGATGCCGCAAAATGAGAGTTTGTTGGCAGAGAAAGTTGCACCGGTGACGTATTATATTTATTTAATACATAGTTTGATTATTTTTGAAGTGAATAATATTATGAGTAAAATGGGAATAGATTCTCTTTCTGCAAGATTTTTTATCAGAGTTTTTATCGTTTATTTACTTTCAATTGGAATTTCTGTTCTATATAAAGGAACAAAGAACGTGGTGTGGAAAAGTTAAAAAACTAATTGTTTAATGCCTTGGGAACCAAATTGCCGTATATGAATATAATGGTAATAAAGGGTGGAGGGCAAGGCGATGAACAGACACAAGTGTTGCGGTTGGTCCGGCTCAGTGGGTTGTTTTCTTATTGCGGTTGGCATGGGATTGTTTTTAGCTTATGTCATACCCCGATATGTTATGATTATGTTGCTGGGAATAGGATTTATTGGTTGTGGAATTTGTATAATTACAAAAAAATAGCCGAAAGGGGAGAGTTTATGAAAATTGTGATTCTTAAAGCACCTAAATTTTTTAGAGGTATTTTAAAGAGTATTTTCAAAATGAAAAGTGATGAATAATTTCAGTTAATATACATATAAATTAAAAAACGGGCATAAATGCAATCGCATTTATGCCCGTTAAAATGTTTTTATTAAACAGCTCTTTGAACTTTACCAGATCTAAGACATCTTGAGCATGCATAAACCCTTTTCGGAGTGCCGTTTACAACTGCTCTAACTCTTCTAATATTAGGCTTCCATGTTCTGTTAGAACGACGATGTGAGTGAGAAACCTTTATTCCAAACTTTAGTTCTTTGCCGCAAATTTCGCATTTTGCCATTATATATACACCTCCTAAATACAATCGAATTCATTCATTTTTTCACAAACATGGTATTATTATAACAGAATGTTTTGCGTTTTGCAAGTGTTTTGTCAAAAAAATTAAAAAATTTATATAAGTATTTGCAATTTGTTCAAAATATGATATACTATTATAGAAAAGAATAGGAAAAATATACAGGGGTGAAGATATATGCAAACTTTTACAGTTGAACTTAGCAAAATAATAGATGAATTTAAGCTTGAGGAGGTTTACACACCTCATCGTGATATTATGATTGAAACGACGGATATAATTCGTCCCGGCTTGCAGTTTGTTGGCTTCTTTGATTATTTTGACCCTAAAAGAATACAGATTCTGGGCATGGTGGAAAATACATATCTCAAAGAAATGACGCCTGAAAAAAGATACGAAAGCATTGATGTGCTTTTTAGCAAAAAAATTCCGGCAATGATAGTTACCCGAAACGCTGAGATATGTCCTGAAATTATTGAACTTGCAAAAAAGCATGAAATAAACATATTAAGAACTGCTTTGGGAACATCGAGCTTTATGAGTGCCCTTATTGCTTTTCTTAATATTGAACTTGCACCGAGAATAACACGTCATGGTGTTTTGGTTGAAGTATATGGTGAAGGTGTTTTAATTTTGGGAGAAAGCGGCGTTGGAAAGAGTGAAACAGCGGTTGAGCTCATGAAGAGAGGCCATCGTCTTGTTGCTGATGATGCGGTTGAAATTAAGAGGGTTTCGTCAAAAACACTTGTTGGAAGCTCACCTGAAATTATCAGGCACTTTATAGAAATTCGTGGTATTGGTATTATTGATGTTAAAAAGATATTTGGTATGGGTGCAGTTAAGGATACCGAAAAAATTGACCTCGTTGTGCAACTTGAGGCATGGCAAACAGGTAAACAATATGACAGATTGGGACTTGTTGATAAGCATATAGAAATTTTGGGCATTAATGTGCCATCATTAACTGTTCCTGTTAAACCGGGAAGAAATTTGGCTATAATATTTGAAATTGCTGCAATGAATAACAGACAAAGGCGTATGGGTTATAATGCGGCAGAAGAGTTGAATAATCGCTTGCTTGAACAGATGAACAGCTAGTTTTTGGTGTTGAAATTAATTTTATGACGGAAGGGATTTTTAGGAGCTATGTATAAAATTTTTGAAGAAATTTTAGGCGTACAAAATGTTCTGATTGATGAACCGATGAAAAAGCATACTACTTTTAAAATAGGTGGTGCTGCAGATTGTTTTTTGTTAGTTGAAACAGAAAATCAGCTTAAAGAAGTTTTGGCTGCTATAAAAACGAAAGAATTACAATATTTTGTTTTGGGAAATGGCTCAAATCTCTTGGTTGGCGATAAAGGAATAAGAGGCGTGGTTATTTGCCTTTATAAAAAAATGAATAAAATTAATGTCTCAGATGTATATGTGACTGCGGAGTGCGGAGCAATGCTTTCGGGAACCGCATCAATGGCGGCATCGTTTGATTTGACCGGACTTGAGTTTGCCTCAGGAATACCGGGAACGATTGGTGGGGCAATATATATGAATGCAGGTGCATATGGCGGGGAGATTAAGGATGTTGTTGAAACCGTGCGATATATGGAACCAAGCGGTGAAATATGTGAGATTTCGGCGTCGGATTGTGACTTTGGTTATCGGAAAAGTATTTTCACGGGTAGTGATAAAATAATTTTGAGCGCCACGTTTAAATTGAAAAAAGGTACTGCAGAGGAAATCAAGGCGTTGACGAGTGACCTCACTCAACGGAGAGTGAGCAAGCAACCTATTGATAAGCCAAGTGCAGGAAGTGTTTTTAAACGACCTGAGGGATATTTTGCAGGTGGCTTGATTGAAGAGGCGGGACTTAAGGGATATTCTGTTGGCGGTGCTCAGGTTTCAGAAAAACATGCAGGCTTCATTATCAATAAAGGAGATGCAACTGCAACAGATGTTAAAGCATTAATTGAACATATAAGAAAAACTGTTTATGAAATGAAAGGCGTTTGGCTTGAACCTGAAGTGAAGATGGTTGGAGAGTTTTGATGCAGGGGATTGCAAAAGGGAGAAAAAATGAAATCGTTTTCGCAAAAAACAAAAGAGGGCTTATGCAGGCTTGATGTTGGCAAGAAATGTTGTTTAATGGCTGAGTTTTCCGGCATTTTGATGTTTGCGGGTAAGTTAAAGCAGAAAGAAATAAGGGTTTCGTCAGAAACACTGGGGATTGTTGAAAGATTTAAAATGCTTGCAGAAAAATGCTTCGATAATAAAGCCGAAATAAAAATGGGTAAAAACAACTATTTTTATATCATTACTGATGAAAAAATCTTAGAAAAGATATATATAAACATTGAGTGCAAAAAAGACGGAGCATATGAATACAAGTATTTAAGAAAAGTTTTGGAGCAAGAGTGTTGTCGTAGTGCTTTTCTTCGTGGAGCGTTTCTGGGCGGCGGAACAGTTATTGACCCTAATAAAAACTATAATATAGAGTTTACGGTGAGAGATAAAACTGCCGCTGATGAATTTGAAAAGCTCATAAAAGCAATGTCACTTGATTTTAAGAGAACAGAACGGAAAAGTTTAAAGGTGCTATATGCAAAAAACAGTGATGTTATATGTGACACTTTAACATATATGGGTGCGTTCGGGGCTCAGATGGAGATTTTGAATGTTAAAATAGAGCGCGAACTCAGAAATGACTTAAATCGTGTTGCAAATGGTGAAACTGCAAATATGGACAAGGTTATAACTGCGGCCATACGCCAGATAAGGGCAATTGAAAAAATAGAAGAGCGATTAGGGCTTGATAATATTTCGGAGGAACTGAGAGAGGTTGCGCTAATCCGTAAGGAAAACAAGGATTTAAGCTTAGAAGAACTGGGTCAGATGCTTTCTCCCAAACTCTCAAAGTCTGGTGTGAATCATAGACTTAAAAAAATTATAGATATAGCTGAAGGTTTGAAATAATCTAAAAATAAGCAAAGGAGGGACAAACGATTATGGCATTTGCACATTTACATACTCATACGGCATACAGCTTGCTTGATGGCGAGGGAACAATTAAAAAGACCTTAGACCGCGCAAAAGAATTGGGTCAGACGGCAATGGCAATTACCGATCATGGGTGTATGTTTGGGGTTATTGAGTTTTATGAATATGCAAAGAGCATAGGAATGAAGCCTGTTCTTGGGTGTGAAGTGTATGTTTCTGCACGAAAACACACGGATAAGGTGCACGAACTTGATTCGTCAAGCTCACATCTTATTTTGCTTGCAAAAAATAACATAGGCTATAAAAATTTGATGAACATTGTTTCAATTGGCTATGTTGACGGATTTTATTATAAACCGAGAGTTGACATGCAGATTCTTCGTGAAAACAGCGAGGGGTTAATTGCGTTAAGTGCGTGCATGATTGGTGTTCTATCTAAAAAAATTCTTAACGGAGATTATTCTGCGGCAAAAGAAGCGGCAGAGGAATTTATTGATATTTTTGGAAAAGAAAATTATTTCATTGAAATACAAGACCACGGAATTTACGAACAAAAGCGCTTGAACAGTGAATTGATAAGGCTTGCGCGTGAGCTTGACCTTGATATTGTTGCGACAAATGATATTCATTATGTGAAACGTGAGGATGCGGAATATCAGGATGTTCTCATGTGTATTCAGATGGGTAAAACTGTTTATGATGAAGACAGAATGAAAATGTCAACAGACGAGATGTTTGTGAAGTCTGAGGATGAAATGATGGAACTTTTCTCATACATCCCTGAGGCACTTGAAAATACGCAAAAGATTGCGGATATGTGCAACGTTGATATTGAGTTTGGAAAGTTGCATCTTCCTAAATTCGATTTGCCGCAAGGCTACACATCCTTTGAATATCTGACAGAACTTTGCGAAAAGGGATTTGAAAAAAGGTATCCTGACGCAGACGATGCAATAAAGGAAAGACTTAAATATGAACTTAACACGATTAATGAGATGGGATATGTTGACTATTTTTTAATCGTTTGGGATTTTATACACTTTGCACGAGAAAATAAAATAATGGTGGGCCCCGGTCGTGGAAGTGCGGCGGGGAGTATTGTTTCATATTGCCTTGAAATAACCAATATTGACCCGATTAAATATGAACTTATTTTTGAGAGATTTTTGAATCCCGAACGTGTTACAATGCCGGATATTGATATTGATTTTTGCTACGAACGTCGTGGTGAGGTTATCGATTATGTAATAAAAAAATATGGTGCAGACAGGGTTGCCCAAATTGTTACTTTTGGAACAATGGCAGCAAGGCTTGCGATAAGAGATACCGGTCGTGCGCTTGATTTTCCATATAGTTTTGTTGATAGTGTTGCAAAGCAGATACCAAATGAACTCAACATAACTATTGAAAAGGCACTTGAATCAAATCTTCAACTTAAAAATATGTATGATTCAGACCCGCAAGTTAAAAAGTTAGTGGATTTTTCATCAGAACTTGAGGGGCTTCCACGCCATACATCAACTCATGCAGCGGGAGTTGTGATAACTCGTGAACCTGTGCAGACATATGTGCCGTTGTCGAGAAACGATGACGTTATAACAACGCAGTTCACCATGACGACAATTGAGCGTCTTGGTCTTTTGAAGATGGATTTTCTGGGACTCAGAACGCTGACTGTGATTCGGGATGCGGTTGACAACATAAAGCATACACATGGCATTGAGATTGATATGGATAACATTGATATGGCAGATGCCAAGACATATGAGATGATTTCAAACGGAGAAACGGATGGAGTGTTCCAGCTTGAAAGTGCGGGAATGAAGGAATTTATGAAGGAACTCAAGCCCTCTGCAATTGAAGATATCATAGCAGGAATTTCTCTTTACAGACCTGGCCCAATGGATTCTATACCGCAATATATAGCAAATAAAAATAAGGGTAAGGATATTAAATATAAGCATCCGCTTCTTGAAAATATCTTGAATGTTACATATGGTTGCATTGTTTATCAGGAACAAGTTATGCAGATAGTTCGGGAACTTGGCGGTTATTCGCTTGGAAGAGCCGATTTGGTTCGCCGTGCGATGTCTAAAAAGAAAACCGATGTTATGGAACAGGAAAGAAAGAACTTTGTTTATGGCGTGAAGAATGATAAGGGTGAGTTCGAAGTTGAAGGTGCAATAAAGCGAGGCATTGATGAAAAAATTGCAATAGCTATTTTTGACGAGATGATGGATTTTGCAAAATATGCTTTCAATAAGTCTCATGCAGCCGCATATGCATTTGTTTCATACCAGACGGCTTGGCTTAAATGCCATTATCCAACCGAGTTTTTTGCGGCGTTGATGACAAGTGTTCTTGGCAAGGCGACTCAGGTTACCAAATATATAAATGCTGCAAAAAAGCACGATATAAAGCTGTTGCCGCCTGATATCAATAAAAGCTTCAGCACCTTTGTTCCTGATGGAAAAAATATAAGATTTGGTCTTGCAGCAATAAAAAATGTTGGTTCAGCTTTTATAAATGATATGACGGCAGAGCGTGCTGAAAATGGTGATTTCACATCGTTTATGGATTTTTGCAACAGAATGTCCGATAAAAAACTCAATAAAAGACTCGTGGAATCTATGATAAAAAGCGGAGTTTTTGACAGTTTGAAGTTAAAAAGAGCGGTTTTGCTAGCGATGTATGAATCGGTAATTGACTCGGCAGTTCGTGATCAGAAAAATATGGTTTCGGGACAGCTCGATTTATTTGGCATGCTTGAAGAAAATGTTAGTGTTACGGATGATTTTCCTGATCTTCCTGAACTTCCCAGAGGCGAACTTCTTAACTATGAAAAGGAATATCTGGGTGTTTATGTTTCAGGACATCCGCTCGACAGTATGGCAAAAGAGGTTGAAAACGCTTCGAGTTGTACTGTTTTAGATATCATTGAGGATGAGGAGCAAAGATTTGAAGCAGATGCGAGAGTTATCTTGGGCGGAATGATTTCGAAGCGTAAGGACCAATTGACAAAACGCGGAGAACTCATGATGTATCTCACGTTTGAGGATCTGACGGGTGATATTGAGGTGATAGTTTTTCCATCACAGGTTAAACGCTATGAGGCGATGCTCCGAGAGGGAAACATTTGCATAATCAGCGGAAGTCTGGATGTTCAGGAGGACAAGCCAACCAAAATAAGATTAGACGGAATTGAAAGCTTTAAAAAGACTCAGATGTTTAAAAAGTTATATATAAAACTTGATACAATAAACAACGATTTGCTTAACCAAATTAAAAGCGTGCTTGATGGTGAAAGGGGAAACATTCCGGTTATAATTTATTATGCCGACACAAAGGCTTCGGTTCAGGCACCAAAATCCATGTGGGTTTCTGATGACAGACTTGTTTCGCGGTTAGCGGAGATTGTCGGAGAGGAAAACGTTAAAGTTGTTTCATGAGAAAAAGGTTAATGCTAAGGAGAAAACAGAATGATTAAATTTTTGGTCAAACTATTTATTAAAAATAATGAGGATACTAAAAATCCTATAGTTCGTGAAAAATACTGTGTTCTTGCAGGAGTTCTGGGAATAATTTGCAATTTATTTCTTTTTATTGTTAAACTCATAATAGGAACAATAATCGGCAGTATTGGCGTGGTGTCGGATGCATTTAATAATCTTTCTGATATTGGGTCATCACTTGTTTCAATTATAGGTGCAAAGTTAAGTAATATGAAACCCGATAAGGAACACCCGTTTGGCCATGGCAGATTTGAATATATTTCATCGCTTATTGTTTCGTTTATAATAATGATGGTGGGTTTTGAACTCTTGAAATCTTCTGTGGAAAAAATTCTGAATCCGCAGGAAATGAACTTGAATTTTGGATTAATAGCTATTTTGATTATTGCAGTTTTTGTTAAGTTCTGGATGTATTTATATAATAAAAAGCTTGGAGAACAGATAGATTCAGGCGTGTTGCTGGCAACGTCAAAGGATAGCTTGGGTGATGCCATTGCAACACTTGCAGTCATATCGACCACTATATTAGGCGGATATATTAAGTTTTATTATCTTGATGGTATTATTGGAACACTTGTTTCAATTATGATAATGTGGGCGGGATTTCAGATTGCTCGTGATACCATCGGCGTTTTGCTTGGAACACCGCCAAAGCCTGAAACAATAAATGGAATTAAGAATCAGATTCTGGCTGCAGATGGAATCGTTGGAGTGCATGATTTAGTGGTTCACGATTATGGTCCCGGCAGAGTTATGGCATCTGTACATGCAGAGGTTCCGGATGATTATGATATTGTGAAGATTCATGAAATAATAGATGAGCTTGAACGAAGAATCGGCACGGAGATGGGAATTCATATGGTTATACATATGGATCCGATTTCTGTTGATTGTGAAATAACCTCTAAAACAAAAGAAATGGTAATAAAGGTTATAAAAGAAATTGATGAGAGAATGAATATACATGACTTTAGAATGACAAATGGCGAGCAGAATGTAAATCTGATATTTGACATTGAAGCTCCGTTTGACTATAAAAAAGTCGAAAAATTGCCTGAAATTGTTGCAAAAAAACTGAGGGATATTAACCCTAAATTTAATTCAGTCATACATGTTGATACTATTTATATGTAATAAAAAATCTTCTTAAAACACTTGCAAAAATTATAGTTTTAGTGTATAATAAAGACATACAGAGGGAGCAAAAAACTTCTTGATGTAAATGTTTAATTGAATGGAGGCACATGTATGAACTATAATTTAATTTGCAAAAAAATTGAATTATCCGATGCGAGAAAAGATGAGCTTATGAAGAAGATTAAAAAGCTTGATAAGTTCCTGCCTGAAACGGATGAATGTAAAATAACAATTTCTGAACAAAAAGATGAGATTGTTATTGAAACAATGATTCTCAGCAAAGGATTTATAATGAGAGCAGAGGCAAGAAACAGAGATTTGATTTTTGCGGCTGACGAGTGCCTTTCAAATCTTGACCGTCAAATCAGAAAAAATAAAACAAAGCTTGCAAAACAACTTCGTGAACCGTTATTAGAAAAATATGAGGCGATTGTGAATAGTTCTGAAAAGGTTGAGGATGATAAAGAGGAATTTAAAATCATAAAAAGAAAGAAATTTTCTTCAAAGCCGATGTCAGCAGAAGAGGCAATTCTTCAAATGAATATGCTTGGTCATGACTTCTTTGTTTTTGCAGATCCTGAGACCGCGGAAACAAGCATTGTTTACAAAAGAAAAGACGGAAATTATGGATTAATTGAGATTGAATAATAAAAAATTGCCCCGCTTGGTTATGATATGCACCCCAAAAGTTAGACACTTTTGGAGGTGCATATTTTTATGGGTAAAACAGGAAGAAAAAACAGAAACTACTCGCCAGAATTCAAAATATCTGTTATAATGGATATGCGAGAACATCATTTGTGCTACAAT
>JAZNGL010000028.1:0-14563 GCA_045576435.1 Clostridia bacterium | reverse complement strand
ATTTTTACAACAATGAGAGAATACAATTAAAAACAAAACTGACACCACAAGAAATGCGATGTCAGTATGTTGCTTAAACTAAATTTTTATCCCATAGGGGTGTTTTTGTGCTGTCTGCACAAACTGGTTCAGTTCAATATTGGTAAGGTATTTTTTTATGCTTATGGATAATATAAATATAATAAATATATTTTATAGAGGTGAATTCTAATGGTGATACATATTGTCGCAGCAGGCGACACAATATCTTCAATTGCAGAGCAATATGGCGTTCCTGAATTTGTTGTCCGTACGCTTAACAATCTTGAAAACACGTCAAATCTTGCAGTTGGTCAGGCACTACTCATTTTAATCCCAACTCAATATCACACCGTAGAGTCGCGTGACACACTATATTCAATAGCGCAACAATATGGCATAACTGTAAATGAAATTTTTCGCAACAATCCACAACTCTCGGGAACTGCAACCCTTTTCCCCGGTCAAACATTAATTATTTCATTTGAGAGTAACCGAGTGAGAAGTATTGAAACAACAGGTTATGCCTATCCCTCAATTAACCAAACCCTTTTCCGTCGAACTCTGCCATATCTTAACTTTTTTATTCCTTTTACATATGGAATAACAAACGAGGGCGAGCTTGTTCAACTTAATGATACTGCATTGATTAATACTTCATTGAATTATGGTGTTCTCCCGCTTATGCATCTTTCCACTCTCACCGAAGAGGGTGGTTTCAGCAACGAGCTTGCAAGTCTTGTTCTTAACAACGAGGATATTCAAAACACACTTATTGAACAGATAATCCAGAATATAAGGCAAAAAGGCTTTCGTGGATTGGATATTGATTTTGAATTTGTCTATCCTGAGGATAGCCTCCTTTATGCCGATTTTGTACAAAAACTTCGCACAACACTTAATCCTCTCGGTTATGCAGTTGTTGTTGCACTTGCCCCAAAAACTTCTGATGACCAACAGGGTCTGCTATATCAAGGGCATAACTATCAGGCACTTGGTGATGCTGCAAACTTTGTTTTGCTCATGACATATGAATGGGGTTATACTTATGGTCCTCCACTTGCAGTTGCTCCGATACGAAACGTCCGACAGGTTGTTGACTATGCCTTAACACGAATTTCGGCAGATAAAATATTTCTTGGAATTCCGAACTATGGCTATGATTGGACACTTCCTTTTGTTAAGGGCGAATCCCGCGCAGACTCCATTTCCAACGTTGAGGCAATTGAGATTGCAATTCAGAATAACGCATCAATACAATTTGATGAAAATTCTCAAACTCCGTGGTTTAGGTATACCGACTCAAATGGCAAAGAACACGAGGTATGGTTTGAAGATGTTCGCAGCATTCAGGCAAAATTTAATCTGATAATTGAAAAAAACTTAAGGGGTGCAGGCTATTGGAATTTAATGCGTCCATTTCAGCAAAACTGGTCACTTCTTAATTATATGTTTGATATTCGTCAATAAAATAATACCACCGCTTTAAATTAAGCGGTGGTATTTAAGGTATTTGTAGTTTTAAACTGATTTTAATTTCTTAATAATTGCTTTAATAAAATAATATCCAATACATATTAGACATATAAGTCCACAAGCTGCAAGCAATACCCAAAACACGCTTGTCCAATTATATTTATCGGCAACATAGCCAAGGCCATAAGAACTTATGGTGCTACCCAGATAACAAAATCCGTTTATTGTTCCTGCAATCAATCCTGAATTAATATATTCCCTCATAAACATTGGATATATGCTTGTGACAAGGCTATTTAAACTTGATGCAAGGAAACTTACAATCACTAATCCCGCAAGCATGATTACTAAATTTTTAGCAGACAAACACCAAAGAATAACGCCCACAGTCCCCGCTATCGCAATAAAAACAACAAAACAATGCATTATGTAATCGGGGATTTTTTTATGCATTGTTAATGCTAAAAAATTACCGAACATTGCGACAATAGGTAAAAATAGCGTTAATAAAATAGATAGCGAATCCGTTGTGGCATATTCTTCCTTTAAAATTGAAGGAACCCATGTTGTTAATCCATCTTTAATTAAATTTATACCAACCGCACAAAAACACAACGCACACACCGAAATCAGAAGCAATTCCTTATTTAGCCCATTTGATGATTGATTTGTTTCAACAACCAAATCGCTTTCCTTAACACAATCCTCAGCATCCTTTTTAAGTTTAGCAATATTTACCGCCTTATTGTAAAACAACATCCAAATGGCTGCAACAGTAATTCCCGAAAAAGCTGCCACATAGAAAGCGAGCTTGAAATTATTAAAAATAGCAAAAATCGAGCTTAGTCCATAAATAATCAGCGTTCCTGTAGCAACAGTTGTGCCCAGCACAACGCTTGACCTACCCAAATCCTTCTCTGGCAACGATTCAGCCATTAGTCTAACAAGAGACGGCCAGAGAATAGAAAGCACAAAACCATTTATTAACCACAAGTATTTTATAATTTCAAATTTTGTACCTATGGCAATAGCAAGATTGATTGAACCTGATATTGCAAGACTTAAAAATATCATCCATTTTATATTATATTTTTTGCATAATACCCCGTTAAATACTTGCCCTATTCCATATGCAAAAAAGAACAACGTGGGTGGAATTCCCGCTTCCGCCTTGCTTATTTGATAAAAATCTATTATCTGAGTTATATTTGCAGAATAATTAACCTTTCCGAGGTATGAGGTCGCATACATTAACCATCCAAGGAAAATCAAAAGGGTTGAACCATTTAGTTGTATTCCTTTTTTTAATTTCATTATTTTTCCTTCCCGCTAAAAATTGTAATATTACTTTCTCCATAAAGTTTTTCAATGCCAATCGGTAGCTTGTCGTCTGTCACATATATATATTCATTTTTCATATCATCTAATTTAAGCAATGCACTTTTTTCGAATTTGCTACTATCAGCTAGCACATAGACAACATCCGAATGTTTAAGGATTTGTTGTTGAACCAAGCACAACTCCTCTTGATAATCGCATATTCCAAACTCAATAGAAACTGCCGAGGGAAATATAAATGCTTTCTGCACATGGATTTTATCTAATGTATTTAAAACCAAGCTGCCATAAAAAGCATTTTCTTTTTTATTAAAATGTCCACCGCATAAAATAACATTAAAATCTTTATGATAGCATAATATATTAAAAACATCTAAAGAATTTGTGATAACAGTAAGATTAGAAAACCGTTCCTTTAACACTTCAGAAAAAATTATTGCTGTACTGCCTTCATCAACAAATATTATATCTCCTTCGTTAACAAACTTTGAGCCGGTGAGCGAAAGCTTTCTTTTTTCTTCTAAAAATTCCTTATTGCGTTCTTTTAATTCAGAAAACTGTTTCATCCCTGAAATCTCAACAGCACCACCATGAACTCTTTTTAAAAGTCCTCTTTTTTCCATTAATATTAAATCTCTACGAACAGTTTCAATTGAAACATTAAATTCGTCCATCAATTTTGTTGTTGTTATGGCTCCAAATTTTTGAATATATTCATGGATAATGTTTTGTCGCTCTTCTGCAAACATATTAAACCACCTCCTTGCATATCCACATTATACCACACAAACTCATATTCGTCAACAAAAAAAAGAAACGACTATTTATTTTAAGAATGTGTCGTTTCTTTTTAGAGAACTGAATTATTTATTCATACCATAACCAACAGATTTAAATATCCTCACTTATATATTCCGGGGCTTCAAGCAAAAGCTCCGGTTTTTTCATTAACTGCTTGAATTTTTTAATTGCAACAGAAAAATAATATCCATCACAAATACGCTCGTCAAGAACAAAGCGGATATTTATAACGCTTTTACTTTTAACAGTTCCGTCTGGGTTAAGCTCGCGAACAATTTCTTTTTTCCCAACCGAAAAAAACATTGAGGTTGTTCCAAACTCATAGAGATGGTGATAAATTGAGTTTAAACCAATTGAGCCTACATTTGTTACAAAAACACTCGAATGAAACGGACTAATACGATTGATGATTTTAGGCATTTTCCCAACAGAATCGAGATTTCGAACAAGCCAAACAACAAATCTTCTCACAAAATTAGGAAGGACATTTATTAATTTAACCGTTATCTCAGTACCATTTGATTCGCCTTCTTCTGCCTTCACTTCTTTAACCGCTTCATTTAGTTTTTTTGCAACCTCAAAAAGCGTATCGGTTGGCTCGAATTCAGGCATAATTACCGCCTCATCTGCATCTACGCTCATGCTTTTTTTAACCGCAAGAGATACTCTAAGATAATTTCTGGCATAAACTCTTCGTCCAATTACAAACCTATTAAGTCTTGGTCTTTGAACAATTGTTCTGATTAATGCTGCTACAAAAATATGATATATTGAAAGGTTTGGAATCTCTTTTTTATGGGTCGCAATAAAATTGTTTAACCTTGTAATATCAATTTTTTCTTCAAAGAACACCTGACTGTCTAATCTAGACCTCATAATATGGGGAATAACATGAAACAGGGGATCCTGAGCTTTCACTCTATAACCATCATACCTATCACCAAAACGGCGCTTCCTTTTTGTGGCATTTACCATAATTACATACCAAACCTTTTTATGAAAATTTGCTTAATTTTTAATATTTCCTAACATAATAATATCATATTTCGACAAAAAAAACAATACTCTTCAGAAAATATTTTAAAGAGTATTGTTGAATTAATTTTATTCACCAAGATATGCACGCTTTATGCTTTCATCATGCAACAAATCATTCGCACATCCTGAAAGAGCAATTTTGCCTGTTTCAAGAACATAGGCACGATCCGCTATTGTTAGTGCCTTTTTGGCATTTTGTTCAACTAGTAAAACAGTTGTTCCGTCTTTTGAAACTTCCTGGATAATATTAAAAATTTCTGAAACTAAAATCGGAGAAAGTCCCATTGATGGCTCATCCATGAGTATTATTTTAGGGTTAGACATAAGCGCTCTACCCATTGCAAGCATCTGTTGTTCTCCACCTGAAAGTGTTCCCGCAATCTGATTTTTACGTTCTTTGAGTCTTGGAAAATGCTCATAAACATATTTCAGATTATTTTCAATAACCTTTTTGTCATCAATAATAAATGCGCCAAGTTTAAGGTTTTCATAAACTGTTAATTCTTGGAAAATTCGTCTGCCCTCGGGAACATGAGCCATGCCCATGCTAACAATCTTATGAGCAGGAATTTTTGTGATGTCGGTGCCTTCAAAAATTATATTTCCGGCTTTTGGAGTAATCAAGCCCGTAATTGTGTGCAGAATAGTTGTTTTACCCGCACCATTTGAGCCAATGAGACCAACAACCTCGCCTTGCTTTACCTCAAATGACACACCTTTGATTGCTTGTATCATACCATAAAACACTTCTAAGTTTTCAATTTTAAGCATGGGTTACCTCCTATTCCTCTTCTCCAATATATGCGGTTATAACCTTTGGGTCATTCAAAACATCCTCAGTTTTTCCTTGAGCTAAAACTGTTCCAAAATTAAGGACTGTAAGCTCTTCGCAAATACCCGCAACAAGCTTCATATCATGTTCAATAAGGAGAATTGTCATATCAAACTTATCACGCACAAAACGGATTGTTTCCATAAGCTCCGCTGTTTCGTTAGGATTCATTCCTGCAGCCGGTTCATCAAGAAGCAAAAGCTTTGGATTTGTTGCGAGTGCTCTGGCAATCTCCAACTTACGTTGTTTTCCATAAGGAAGATTGCATGCCAGAATGTTCCGTTCCTCTTCCAACCCAAATATTCTAAGAATTTCCTTAGCTTTTTCACGCATCTTAGTTTCAGCTTCAAAATATTTTGGAAGTCTGAACATACTTACAAACGGATTTGCTTTAAATTCAGGTTGATTGTGAAGTCCAACCATAACATTTCTTATAACACTCATGTTATTGAAAAGACGAATATTCTGGAATGTTCTTGCAATTCCTTTATGGTTAATCATCTCTTGAGATTTACCTGCAAGCTCCTCGCCATCAAGCAAAAAACTACCCTCAGTTGGTGCATAGACACCTGTTAACAGATTGAATGTTGTGGTTTTTCCTGCACCGTTTGGGCCAATTAAACCATAAAGTTGTCTTTTTTTAATTTTAAGATTTATCCCTTGAGCTGCTTTAAGTCCGCCAAAGGAAATCCCAAGATTTCGTGTTTCAAGAATATATTCAGCACTCATTATTTCTTGTCCCCCTTAGTGCGAACTGAGCCTTCAACTTTGTCAGGCTTAATATCAAGTGAAAGAAGTGCATCCATCTTGATCTTTGTTGGAATTTGTTTCCACTCTGCAGCATCATTCTTAATTCTTGAAGCTTTTTCTTCTTCACTTAGTTTTGACGGAATGATAGTGTTTGTTATTGATGAAACAACAGCGCACAGACGCTTGAATCCGAATTTTTTCTTAAATGATTCGAGTGCAGGTGAATTGTTGAATATAACAATAACAATCAAAACAATTGAATATATCAAAAATTTAAGTGCAGCTAAATCACCCGAAAGCTTTGTTGTTAGCTGGAAATTAATAAACGTTATAAGAGCCGCCGCAAGTATTGAACCACCTATATTACCCATTCCTCCAAGAACAACCATAACAAGAATTTCAATTGAATAGTTATATGAGAAAAATGAATATAAAACAGGTGTTGCATAGTGACCATATATAACGCCTGCAATTCCTGCAAAGAAAGCAGAAATAACAAAAACCAATAACTTATAGAACGTTACATTAATTCCCATTGCTTTTGCTGCAATCTCATTATCACGTATAGCTGTGATTGCTCGTCCATGCTTACTTCTTACAAGATTTTGAACAAGCACAAGCATAATTAAAACAACAATCAAAGCAATAACAAACAAATCTGTGCCATATTTCTTTGTTGAAAGACCAAGCGCACCACCAAAAGCATTGAGATTTTTAAATATTGTTCTCACAATTTCACCAAATGCAAGTGTAACTATTGCAAGATAGTCACCTTTCAGACGGAGTGCAGGAAGTCCGATAATAAGACCAAACACAGCGGCAACAAGCCCGCCTGCAAACATTGTGATAATTAATACAAGAAGTGGTGAACCAATAAAGTTATGCAACAGATTAGCAAGATAACAACCAAGATATGCGCCTAGGCACATAAATCCTGCGTGTCCCAAGCTAAGCTCGCCCAAAAATCCAACAACAAGATTTAGCGAAACTGCAAGTATTATTGAATATGCAATTTGTGTGATAAGATTTGCTGTTGAACGATTAAGATATCCTGTATACATCATGGTTGCTGTTATTATAAGAAATATAGCAACACCAACAAAATTCACACAATTCTTCCACTTAAAGCTTTTTTTAATAGAATTAAAATATTCTGACATACTCACACCTTCTCCCTTAATTGCTTACCTAACAATCCTGTTGGCTTAACCAGAAGTATTAAAATGAGCAGTGAAAATTCAAAAGCCGTTGTATATGGTGCTAAAACCGGAATGCTGAGCGATACCTTTTCAACAACGCCCAAAAGAACGCCACCTATCATTGCTCCCGGAATTGAACCAATACCACCAATAACTGCTGCAGTGAACGCCTTTATTCCCGGCATTGACCCAAGCGTTGGGCTTGTGCTGGGTATCTGAAGAAGATAAAACGTGCTTGCAAATGCCGCAAGAGCAGAGCCAATTGCAAAGGTAATGGAGATTATTGCATTAACATTAATACCCATCAACTGAGCAGCTCCTCTATCCTCCGAAACCGCAACCATCGCGCGTCCTGTTTTTGTATATTTAATGAATAAAGTTAATGCAACCATAATAATTGCACCAATAACAAGAGTAATTATAGTTGCAATATTTATCTCAACTCCCAAAATTGTTACACTTTCAAAGGTTGCAAGTGCAACAGGTTGTGATTTTGCACCAAAAATTAATTGTGCAATGCTCTGCAGAAAATAGCTGACACCAATTGCCGTTATGAGAACAGCAAGCGGAGATGCTCCACGAAGAGGCTTATATGCAAGCTTTTCAATACTAACACCGAGCAAAGTGCATATAAGGACAGCAATCACTATTGCAAGAATAGGATGTCCTCCCATAGATAACGTGGTTAAAATTGCATAAGCACCAACCATTATTACGTCACCATGTGCAAAATTAAGCATTTTTGCAATTCCGTATACCATTGTATAACCAAGTGCAATCAGGGCATATATACTCCCCAAACTTAGTCCATCAATAAAAGTAGTCATAATTTCTCCTTGTTTTTATGTTATAAACAAACATATGGTTGGACAAAAATATCCAACCAAACGTTTGTTATTATAGCAAGTTTTTAATATTTAAATTTCAGTTGTTGAGTTCAACAATCTGCGGAGCCTTTGTGCAAGCGCCACTTTCATCCCATGTCATTTCACCTGTTGAACCTGCAATCTTGAAGTCATCTGCTGTGACTGTTGAAACAAGAATATCACAAAGCTCTGTTGCGCTTATTGTTGGATCGCTAACGTTTGCCTTCTTCATTGCTTCAAAAATAGTCATTATTGCATCGTAACCATCAGCTGCAAACTGATCAGGAGATTCGTTATATTCAGCCTTGAAAGCTTCAACAAACTTCTTTGTTACATCATTTGTGCTATTAACATCAAACGGTGTGATATATTTTATTTCATTCTTAACAGATGAATCCACCTGGCTTGCAACGCCGTCGAGTCCATCACATCCAAAAAGAAGTGCTTCACAACCTTTAGCAGTTGCTGCTTTTGCAATCAAACCTGCCTCTGTGTAATATATTGGAAGGAAAATAACATCACAATCCTTTAAAGCTTCAATCTGAGTTGCAAAATCCTTCTTGTTTTCCGCATCAAAAGACTGAGTTTTATATTCAACACCAATCTTCTTCATTTCAGCATCAAATGCCTGATAAATACCTGATGAATATGGGTCACTTGTATCATAAATCGCACCAATATTCTTAAATTTGCTTGTTAACTCCTCGGCTGCTAAAACGCCCTGGTCAGGGTCGCCAAAACAAATACGGAAAGCGTTATCGCGACCATCAATTACGTTAGCCGCAGATGCTGATGGAGTGATGAAAAACAAATTATCTTCAGCAGCCTTTGATGCAAATGAATCACATGAGCCTGATGTAACAGAGCCAATTGAAACCTGCATACCTGACTCAAAAAGTGTATCGTAACCTGTTGCAGCGTCGGCAGCTGTTGCCTTGTCATCTTTCATTTCAAAATGGAACTTAACGCCATTAAGACCACCTGCTTCGTTTATTTCCTTAATAGCAAGCTCTGCACCCTTCTGAACAGAAATACCATAAGATGATGCATCACCTGTGAGAGGACCTGTGCCACCAACAAAGAATTCAGTGTTTGAAGTTGTGTAACCTGTGCCTGCTTTTCCACAACCTGCAAGACACATAACAGCCATAATTCCAACTAAAGCTATTGCAATAACTTTTTTCATAATCTTCCCTTACCTTTCCGCCCATATTTTAGTCTGGGCAAGACTTTTATTATAATATACTATGTTAATTTTGCATATTATAACTATATTTTAAAACAATTATATAACACCTTAAGATTATCACTTTTTTTCACATTTGTCAACCTTTTTCAACAAACGCAAATGCTAATTTCTAAGATTTTAAAATTTTTTCAATTTTAAGTATTGACTTTTTTTAAAAAGAGGGTATAATTAATCTTGTGAGTTAAATATTCCTCCTTAGCTCAGTCGGTAGAGCAGGCGGCTGTTAACCGCAGGGTCGTTGGTTCAAGTCCAACAGGGGGAGCCATGAAAAAACGACTTGTATCATACAAGTCGTTTTTGCAGTTATATTTGCCTACGGCAAGTTATATTGCTATGCAGTTATATTCGGCTGCGCCGAGTGATATTGTGCTTCGCACAGTTTAAGGGCAAATATAATATAACTGCAAACGGAGTTTGCAATATCACTTTTGATTTATCAAAAATATCACTCCAACGAAGTTGGAATATCACTTATAAAATTGTCATCTAAACCATTCGTATCTTTCAGAAAAACAGAACGATTTAGATGAAAATCTAGAGCGTTCTGTTTTTTATTATTTCTATGAATAAAAAGGGTGTTGAAAATTAGGAATAAATTTGATATAATAATTAAAAACATCCTTAATGAAAGAAGAGGAGAATTTTTATGAAAAAAATTATTTCAATTATTTTATGCATATTTATGCTCATTTCACTATCGGTTTCATCTGTTTTTGCTGGTGGAGCCGCTGCCGGAGGCGGTTCATCTGCCGGTTCACCAGGTGGGAGTACAAATTCCGGAAATGTAGATAATGGCTCAACTACAGCAGCGGAATTGGCACAAATTTTGAATGATATGCAAGATGGTGTGTGTTCTTTTGAGGATGACGTTGTTACATTAGATGACGATCTGATACTCACAGAAACAGTCATTGTTCCAAGTGGCGAAAATGTTATTTTAGATTTCCATAGGTATGATATAATTGCTTCAGGAGATTTTGAGGCGATTTATGTGCCTGCTAATGCTTCTTTGGCTATTGAAGGAAGAGGCGTGATTATAGGCGGAACAGATGAAGAACAAGGTAAATGCGCAATCAAAAATGACGGTACTTTAATTATTGATGATAGCAGACTTGAAATAATTGGCGGTGGTACTGTTATTGAAGATGAGCCGAATGGTTCAGGTGGCTCGTCAGGCGGTGCAAGTGGTGGTTCCGGTGGCGGTGTTGGTGGTACTCCCATTGGTGGTACTCCGGGTGAATATGAAACAGAAGTAACCGAAATCCCGGGAACGATATATGCTCAAATTGGTGGTTCAGGCGTACAAAATGAAGGCACTTTAATTCTAAATCAAGGCAAAATTGTCGGTGGATTGGGAACTGAAAGCAACGGCTCAGCAATATCAGGAAATATCACAGGTGGAGAATGTATTGTACATAGTGATGATGACCAAGCTTATGAGCTTATAACATCTTCTTCAACTGATAAACAATATGTGTTCTTCCGTTCGGGGACAAGTACGGAAATTTTATATACAACACTTGTTATTGGTGAAGCTGATTGCTGTAATTATGAGCTTTCGTATTATGAGAAATTTGACGATGATATAGAAACGATAACACTGCTTTCAGATGTTACAATATCATCTCTTAGGGGTAACCCTATGGGTGGCGCTGTATTGTTGGACACCAATGGTTGCTCAATGAATATTTCACCAACTGAAGATAATGAAGATCAAGTCGCCTCTTTGTATAGTTACTATATACACATAAAAGGGAACGGAACAATAAACGGCGATATTGGTTTTGCAAATGCTATTATTGAAAGCGGAACAATAAATGGTGATTTAAGTGCAGATAGTTTAGGCATGGGAGAACTTATAATTAACGGCGGTATAATAAATGGTTCTGTACATACCCTTGGCGGAACATTAGAAATAAACGGTGGCGTTATTAATGGCTTAATTGAAGCTCTTTCAACGGATATTGTAGTAAACGGAGGCGAAATATCCGGCGGCACAAACTCGTGGCCGTTTGAAATCGGAGAGAGTCTTTCAAGTGTATATCATGGCGGTGAATTAGTTTGGCAGCATCTATATGACGGGAACCTTGGAACCATATGGATTAGACGTGGAGATATAACAGTAAACGGTGGCAAGATAACAGGTTGGGTGGATAATGATGGCAAAACCGGACACTCTGCTATTACATATACCGAGGAATATAATGAACAACCTGAGGTGCATTTGATATTCGATGGAGGCGAGATTACAGGGGGTATTGGTTCTCAAACATTGGGCAAAGCTGTTGCTGGACTTTTATATAAAAATGAAGGTGTTATCATTAAGGAAAGCGAAGATGGACAATACTGGACTGTTTTAGAGGAGAATTCGACAGAAAAAACATACTTAAAGGCAGGAACTGAATATTGTATTTCAGTTAAAAACGGAAAAGCATATAAAACTGAAAATTTGACAGTTCCTATTATGGAAGCAACTGCAGGAGATAATATAACACTTGTTGCAGATAGTGCTCCAACTGAAAAAATGTTCAAAGAATGGAGCATAAGCGGAGTAGAAGTTGAAAATTTAACCAATAAAACTGTATCATTTACAATGCCGGCAAGCAATGTGGTCTGCGAGGCTGTGTATATGAGTGAAAACTGGTACGAGATTACGGCTGGCGAAACATCCGCCATTATGAATGGTCAGGATTACACAATGACTGCAACACCTATTTCTCAAAATGAAAAAGTTTTTGCTACACCTCGTGATTTAGCCGAAGGCATGGAAATAGTATGTGAATGGAACGGTGAAACACAGGAAATAACCTTCTCAACAGACAATAAAGAGTTAACATATGTCGTAGGAAGTGAGTATTGTATATCCTTAGAAGGACAAATATTAGTTGATGTTAAAGCTGTAATGGACATCTTTTTGGCGGAAGAATTTTGGGTAATGGGCGACGAAAACAAAGTTATTGCCAAAAAGAAAACAGATGAGAACACTGCTACAATCACTCTCAGTGCGCAAAACGGCAGCGCAACCGGTGCAGGCGACTATTATATGGGAAGTAGCATCACCATTTCCGCAACCACAAATCCAGGATATAGTTTTAGTGGTTGGTATGATGGAGAAACAAAGGTTTCTTCGACTTCTACATATACATTTTTTGCCGATGAGGATAAAACTCTTGTTGCAAAATCTACAAGAAGCTATGGCGGAGGCAGTAACTATGGATATGCTATGACTATTTCACAGCGCGTAGAGAATGCTGATGGAACAGTTACATATATTAGATCCGAAGCCGGAAAGACTATTAAAGAAACCAAATTACTTGACGGCTCAAAGAAGGTTGAAGAAATATCCAAAGATGGAACGGAAAAGGTAACGGTTACAGATAAAAACGGGAACACAGATACAATCACAAAATATCCAGACGGCACAAAAATTAGGGAAAAGAAGATAAAAAATGGTGTTAGTGTAAAAACTGTTACTTCTGCAAACAATGAAACTTCTGCGGTTATAACAGGCATAGATAACAAAGAAACAGTGATTGCTATTCCTATTGAAGATGTGTCAAATGGTACAGTTGCAGTTGTTATTGATGATGACGGAACGGAACAAGTTATAAAAAATTGCCTGCCAACAGAAGAAGGTATAATACTTTCGTTGACAGATAATGCAGAAATAAAAATAGTTGATAGATCAAAAACTTTTGCTGACACTGAGGAACACTGGGCAAATGATTCAATAGATTTTGTTGTTGCAAGAGATTTGTTTAAAGGAACGAGCGAAGAAGAATTTTCGCCCGATGCCTATATGACCAGGGGAATGTTTGCTGTTGTATTACATAATTATGAAAACAATCCCGAGTTTAAAACAGAAGGTCAGTTCTCTGATGTGGCTCCAAATTCTTGGCATAACGAAGCAATAAGCTGGTTGTATGATAAAGGTATTGTATCAGGATATGAGAATGGTAAATTTGGTGCCGAGGATAATATAACAAGAGAGCAACTCGTTACATTATTTTACAGATATGCAGGCAATCCTCAGTATAGTGGTACAGATATTAGGTTTGAGGATGCAGCTGATATAAGTGAATATGCAAAAGATGCAATGCTTTGGGCTTTAGAAAACAATATAATAAACGGCAAGGGAGAAAACAGATTAGACCCTAAAGGGACAGCGACACGTGCTGAATGTGCAGCTATCATTCAAAGGCTTATTAGGGCAATCAATTAATTGACATCTAAACCATTCGGATCTTCCAGAAAAAAGACATTCTTCGGAATGTCTTTTTTTAGCGATATAAATTCCTGACGGAATTTGCGATATGTACTTTGTATGCGATATGTTGCTTCGCAACAAGAAAGGTGCTATGAAAATATTTTCACAGCACCTTATTGGTTTCTTTATCCCTGTTGATATTATTTTTTCAATCCTTTGCCAAGAGCCACAAGTGCATCAACCAGCTTTTCGCCGGTTCCTTTGACAAATCTGCTTGAAAGTGCCTCGTATGCACCCTCGTCAAACGTAGATTGCACAGGGTAATAACCCTCATAACCATTTACAATACAACCTACCATTGTAAGTGCGTAATCAGAACTTTCCTTAAAGCTTCGACCCATTTCGGTAAATGGTTCTCCCGGATATCCGCCAAACAGTACATCACCTACCCTGAGTGCTGAAACTCTCAACTCTCTTGTATCAGGGAAGTTGGCAAGTCTTTCTATGCGAAGGGCTTTTGCAAGTTGCTGTGTTCTGGACATACCTGCTCGGGTTGCATTGGGGAGTGCTCCTTTGCTGCCTAACTCTCTGTAACGTTTTGCAAGCTCCAATGCAGCAGGAATTTCTTCAGCAGTACCTTTATTGTGTTTTGCCTCAACCATTGCTTGCGCAAAGTCTACCTTGTCGCCATCTATTTCGCGAGCAAGATCATAGTTGGAAAGAACTGCCATAGCAATCTTTTTGCCCATATAACGCGCTCTGGGATAGCCTTTAACACAAGGGTCAGTA
>JAZNGL010000027.1:0-20482 GCA_045576435.1 Clostridia bacterium | reverse complement strand
AATAACGAAAGAATTTCATTAAAACTAAGAGGAATGAGTCCTGTGCAATACAGAACTCACTCCTTAGCAAGTTAATATTAAATTTTGTCTAAACTTTTGGGTTCACTTCAATTTAAATCGGCTTTGTTTTTTATATGTTGACTTTTTTTTACAAATATGCTACTATTATTTCATAATTAGAAATAGGGGTGTTAATATGAAATCAACAGGTATTGTTAGACACGTTGATGTTCTTGACCGAATAGTTATTCCCAAAGAATTGCGAAAAATGCTCGACATAAAACCTAAGGACCTGCTTGAGATATCTGTCAGTCAAGACAATCTGATAGTTTTGTCCGTTTGCAAAGATAAAAACACGAATGAATATATTGGATTAACAAGGCATCTCGATGATCTCGGCAGAATTGTTATCCCAAAGGAAATTTGTCGGACCCTTGGAATAACCAATAATGATTCATTAGAAATATTTATTGATGGATTAAACATTGTTCTTTGCAAATATATGCACTCTTGCGTTTTTTGTAAAGAAGCTTCCAATAACATTTCTTATAAAGACAAACGTGTTTGTAAGCAATGTGTTAAAAATCTGTTAGAATTAATCAAATAATATAACAAATAAGAGCTGTAGCAAACCGCTACAGCTCTTATTTATTTTTTCAATACATTTTTCAAATATTGTCCCGTATATGATTTTTCATTTTTAGCAATCTGTTCAGGAGTTCCGCAAGCAACAATTTCACCGCCCTTGTTGCCGCCCTCGGGTCCCAGGTCAATAATATAATCTGCCGTTTTAATTACATCGAGATTATGTTCAATCACGACAACCGTATTGCCCGAATCAACTAACTTTTGTAACACCTCAATCAATTTATGAACATCCGCCATGTGAAGACCGGTTGTTGGTTCATCCAAAATATAAATCGTTTTACCCGTGCTCCGTTTGCTGAGCTCAGTCGCAAGCTTAACACGTTGTGCTTCACCGCCCGAAAGCGTTGTTGATGATTGACCTATTTTAATATAACCAAGACCAACATCGTATATTGTTTTAAGCTTGTTTGCAATTTTGGGTATGTTCTCAAAAAAGCTAAGCCCCTCTTCAACCGTCATATCCAGAACATCAAATATATTTTTGCCCTTATATTTCACTTCCAGAGTTTCGCGATTATATCTTTTTCCGCCGCAAATCTCACACGGCATGTATACATCGGGCAAAAAATGCATTTCAATCTTTATTATTCCATCTCCGGAGCACGCTTCACATCTGCCGCCTTTAACATTAAAACTGAAGCGACTTGCACTATAACCTCTCATTTTAGCATCAGGTGTAGATGCAAACAAGTTTCTTATGTCTCCAAAAAGTCCCGTATAAGTTGCAGGATTCGACCTTGGTGTTCTTCCTATAGGTGATTGGTCAATATCTATAACCTTGTCAAGATTTTCAAGACCGCTTATGCGACGATATTTTCCCGGTTTTTGTTTGGCATGATTAAGTTCGTTTGCCAAAACCTTATAAATTACCTCATTTATAAGTGAGCTTTTTCCACTACCTGAAACGCCCGTCACACATGTTAAAGTGCCAAGCGGAATTTTAATTCCAACATTTTTAAGATTGTTCTGTGCCACCCCAACAACACTAAGGAATTTACCATTTCCTTTGCGTCGCTCTGTCGGTACCGGTATTTTCTTTTTGCCGCTTAAATATAATCCCGTCTCCGATTTCTCACACTTTTTTATATCATCAACTGTACCTTCTGCAATTACATATCCGCCATGAATACCCGCTCCGGGTCCTATGTCAATTATATGGTCTGCCGCATACATTGTGTCCTCATCGTGCTCAACAACAATAAGAGTGTTTCCCAAATCCCTGAGTTTTTTTAGCATCTCAATCAGTTTTTGGTTATCTCTTTGGTGGAGTCCTATGCTTGGCTCATCAAGAATATAAAGAACTCCCATTAATCCTGAACCAATCTGACTTGCCAATCTTATTCGTTGAGCTTCACCACCGGAAAGAGTTCCGCTTGAACGATTAAGAGTTAAATATTCCAATCCAACACTTACTAAAAAATTTAGCCGTTCCTTGATTTCTTTTAATATTTGTTTCCCAACTATTTTTTCTCTTTCAGTAAGCTCCATGTTTTCAAATAACTTAAGAGTCTCCACCACAGAAAGTCTGGTTATTGAATCTATATTAAAATCCTTAACCGTTACCGCCATGCTTTCCTTCCTGAGTCTTGTTCCTTTACATTCAGGACATGGTATATTATACATCAACTCATCAATTTCACGTCTTGCCCAGTCTGATTTTGTATCATTATATCGTCTTTCAAGATTATTTATAACCCCCTCAAACCTTGAATATTGAACGCCCTTTGCATACTTCCTGTCATATTCTAGTTTGATTTTTTCCGTGCCGGTTCCATAAAGTATTACGTTTAATATTTCCTCCGGCAAATCCTTAACCGGCGTATCAACGCTAAAACCATAATGCTCCGCAAGTCCATTATAATACATCGCGGAAATACTATTTTCGTCGGTTCCACTCCATCCGCTACAATTTATTGCTCCTTCTTTAAGGCTCTTTGTTTTATCCGGAATAACTAAATCCGGATCTATGACATCTATGCTTCCCAACCCCATACAATGAGGACATGCTCCATATGGGGTGTTGAATGAAAACATTCTTGGCGTCAATTCTTCAATATTGATTCCGCAATCGTCACATGCATAATTCTGGCTAAAAATCAATTCCCGATTTTCGTCTGAAAGTTGGATAACGACAATTCCCTTTGCCATTTTTAGAGCTGTTTCAATTGAGTCTGTTAACCTTTTTTCGATTCCTTCCCTTACAACCAACCTGTCTACAACTATTTCAATATTATGCTTTTTTTGCTTGTCCATAGTAATTTCGTCAGTATTTGGGTCATACTGTTCGCCATCAACACGAACACGAACAAAGCCATCCTTTGCGGCTTTCTCGAAAACTTTTGTATATTCGCCTTTTCGGCCTCTCACAACGGGGGCAAGCACCTGAATTTTAGTTTTTTCAGGAAGTTCAAGCACCGCATCAATAATCTGGTCAATGGTCTGCGACTTAATTTCCTTTCCACACTTAGGACAATGCGGAACGCCGATATTTGCAAAAAGAAGTCTTAAATAATCATATATTTCTGTAACAGTTCCAACTGTTGACCTCGGGTTTTTGCTTGTGGTCTTCTGGTCTATCGATATTGCCGGTGACAGACCTTCTATTGCTTCAACATTTGGTTTTTCCATTTGTCCCAAAAACTGTCTTGCATATGCCGAGAGTGATTCCATATATCTTCTCTGACCTTCAGCATAAATAGTTTCAAATGCAAGAGATGATTTTCCTGAGCCGCTCAACCCTGTCAAAACAACCATCTTATCCCTTGGAATTTTAACATCTATGTTTTTTAAATTATTCTCTTTTGCACCTCTGATATCTATATATTTATTCACTCTGCATCACCTCTCAATCTGCTGATTTCATCCCTCAATTTTGCCGCAAGCTCAAATTGCAAAAGCTCTGCTGCTTTTTTCATTTCAACTGTTAATTCCGCGATAGTTCTCTCTTTTATTTCATATTCGCTTAACGTTTTTGTCTTATTGGCAGGCTGAGTTGCCTCGGTTGTTGCCTCAATTATATCATAAACATCTTTCTTAATAGTTTTAGGCGTTATTCCGTTTTTCTTGTTATATTCAGCCTGAATTGTTCGTCTGCGTTCTGTTTCATCTATCGCTCTTTTCATAGAGCCGGTAATGACATCTGCGTACATTATAACCGTTCCGTCGGCATTTCTTGCAGCACGGCCAATTGTTTGTATTAATGAAGTTTCTGATCGCAAAAAGCCTTCCTTATCTGCATCAAGAATTGCAACAAGCGAAACTTCCGGTATATCAAGACCTTCTCTTAAAAGATTTATTCCAACCAAAACGTCAAACACGCCAAGTCGCAAATCTCTTATTATCTCCATTCTTTCAATTGTTTCAACCTCTGAGTGAAGATATCTCACTTTAACTCCCATTTCTTCAAAATATTCTGTTAATCTCTCAGCCATTTTTTTAGTCAAAGTTGTAATAAGAACACGCTCTTTCTTGCTTACTCGTTTTTGAATTTCAGCATATAAATCATCAACCTGCCCCTCAATCGGGCGCACTTCAACAACAGGGTCAAGCAACCCCGTTGGTCTTATTACCTGTTCCACAATCTGCGATGACTGTTCTCGTTCCATATCTCCCGGTGTCGCACTCACAAAAATTGCCTGATTAATACGGTTATAAAACTCATCAAAATCAAGGGGTCTATTATCAAAAGCAGACGGTAAACGGAATCCATATTCAACAAGATTTGTTTTTCTCGCTCTGTCTCCCGCAAACATTGCTCTCACCTGAGGAATTGTAACATGCGATTCATCAACAACAAGCAAAAAATCATCAGGAAAATAATCCAGGAGCGTAAACGGAGGGCTTCCCTCTTCTCTTCCGCTAATATGTCTTGAATAATTTTCAATGCCTTGACAAAAACCTGTCTCCCTCATCATTTCGATATCATATTTTGTTCTCTCTTTAATTCGTTGTGCTTCAATCAAACAGTCTTTCGCTTTGAATTCCTCAACACACAGTTCAAGCTCCGCCTCAATTTTTGAAATTGCCTTCTCCATTTTTTCCTTGCTTGCCACATAATGTGATGCCGGATATATTGCACAATGTTTGCGGATTCCTAGAATTTCACCCGTCACCGTGCTTATATCAGCTATACGTTCAACCTCGTCGCCAAAAAATTCTATTCGTATTGCATTCCCACTCGAATATGACGGAAAAACATCAATAACATCGCCCCTAACACGGAACTTATTTCGGACAAAATTCATGTCATTTCTTTCATATTGTATCTCTATCAGCTTTTTAATAACTTCATCACGGTCTTTAGTCATTCCGGTTCTCAAGGATACAACCATATTATTATAATCTATCGGGTCTCCAAGACCATAAATGCAAGAAACACTTGCAACAATAATAACATCCTTTCGTTCAAACAAAGCTGCTGTTGCAGAATGCCGCAACTTGTCTATTTCCTCATTCGTTTGTGCATCTTTCTCAATATACGTATCTGAATGAGGAATATAGGCTTCTGGTTGATAATAATCATAGTAACTAACAAAATATTCAACCGCATTATTCGGAAAAATTTCTTTAAACTCACTATATAGCTGTGCCGCCAGAGTCTTATTATGAGCTAAGACCAACGTAGGTTTCTTCACATTTGCAATAACGTTTGAAATTGTGAAGGTTTTACCACTTCCTGTAACCCCAAGGAGCGTCTGAAATTTGTTCCCATGCAAAACGCCCTCGGTTAACCTACCTATTGCTTCAGGTTGGTCGCCCGAGGGTTTATATCTGGAAACAACTTGAAAATCCATACTACACCCCTCTGTCCTTTTTTGATTATTTTAAAATTCTTTCTCTCGTCATGCTATAACATTGTCTGCCTGAAACTATCAAGCTATCCAACAATTCAATGTCCAGTAACTCAAGTGCTTTTTTCAGGTCCTGCGATATTTTAATATCACTAATCGACGGCAAAACATTTCCGCACGGATGATTATGAACAAAAACTACACTCCTCGCATTCGTCATAATTATCCTCTTCAGAAGTTTTTCCATATATACCGACGTTTCTCCCTCTGTTCCTTCTGTTATTTTGATAACACAATTAATTCTTCGTTTCGAATTTAAGCTTATAACATAAAAAGCCTCATTAATTCTATTATAAAAATAGCTTTTAGCAAAGTCCTCTATGGCCTCCTGGTCGGCAAGTATCTCCCTGATATCTGTTCCATCACTTCTTTCACATGCACCTATAAATTTTCCAACAGTGAAAAGAAACATCGCTGTTCTTGGACCAACGCCCTTAACTCTTTTAAGTTCATCAACCTCAGTCTCAAAAATGCCATCTATTGTGCGAAATCTATCTAGCAAATCATGCGCAATTTCATTTGTGTTACTACGAGGAATAACCGCATATAGCAAGTGCTCCAGCTGTTCGTGAGGAGTGAGCGATTCAAAACCGTCGTTTAATACACGAAAATCCATCCGCTTTCTGTGATTCTTATGATTTGACATGTTTTTCTCTCCTCAGTTTGTCAATAACTTTATTAAAATATTCCGGTGCTTCACGCTCAAACTCCATATATTCGTTGTTTCTTGGATGAATAAATCCAATTTTTCTTGCATGAAGCAGTTGCCCCTCTAATTTAAATTCCTCTTTTTTAACACCATAGGTTTTATCGCCCACAATTGGATGCCCATTTTTAGACATATGCACTCTTATTTGATGGGTTCTCCCTGTTTCAAGCCTACATCTAATCAAAGTATATTTATTGAAACGTTCCTCAACAAAAAAATGTGTAACTGCATTGCGAGAATTTTTTTGAGTTATTGTCATTTTCTTTCTGTTTTTCTCGTCTCTGCCAATAGGCGCATCTATTGTTCCGCTATCCTCTTTTATGTTTCCATGCACCAACGCGAGATATTCTCGCGTTAAACTATGTTCTTTAATCTGTTCAGAAAGCTTGCTGTGTGCTATATCATTTTTTGCAACCATTAGCAAGCCACTTGTGTCCTTATCTATTCTGTGTAATATTCCTGGCCGTATCTCTCCGTTAATGCCCGACAAGCTGTCTCCGCAATATGCCATCAAAGCATTCACCAAGGTTCCGCTATAATTTCCTGCTGCAGGATGCACAACCATACCCTGTGGCTTATTCACCACAAGCATATCGCTATCCTCATAAACTATGTCGAGAGGAATCTCTTCTGCCTCAATTTCACACTCTTTAGCCGTTGGCATGTTAATCTCAATAACGTCTCCTTCTTTGAGACGGCAATTTGCCTTTGGCGTCTCTCCGTTAAGCGCAACACAACCCTCAGAAATCAATTTTTGAATTCTTGAACGTGTTAAATCTTCTGTTTTTTCTGCAAGAAAAACATCCAGTCTGTTTTGAGCCTCATGGCTTTGCACAGTTATTATCATTATTTCCACAGTCCTCTTTAATATCCTTTGTTTTATCATCATTTATCAAAAAATAAACTACCACCAAAAATGCACCGATGCAAACAAAAATATCTGCCACATTAAACACCGGAAAATTAATAAATCTGAAATCAAACAAGTCAACCACATAGCCAAGCCATATTCTGTCAATCAAGTTTCCAACAGCTCCACCCGCGATAAAGCTCAGCCATAAATTTAAAAGCTTGTCCTTTTTCCGATTTTTAATTATGAACCATATAATTCCCAGAACAATTATTATTGTTAAAGCAATAAAAACAAATCTGCCATTTTTAAACATCCCAAATGCAGCTCCGCTGTTTTCAACATATGTCAAATGAAACACATTCTGCCACAACGGCATTGTTTCTATTTTTGTTAAAATCTGTTCTGCCCATCTCTTAACAAAAAAGTCCACAAGAACCACCAAAAAGCATATCATTAAAAAAATCATTTTAACACCGTCCATGCGAAAAGTCTGCCCGATATCTGCACACAAAAACTTTGTCATGCAAACAAAGGACAGACCATTTTTTAAAATCCTAGGTCTTCATCAATTTCATCCTCAGAATTGATGTTAAACTCCTCAAACTTTTGTTCTTGCTCAAACTCATCTGCCGCCACATATTCGCCCTTTTCATTTAAAACCAATCGTGGTAGCTCCATGGTCACCCGTTCAAGCTTTTTAAGTGTTTTCATAACATCTGAACCTTCATTGCCTTCGTCTTTCTCTTCAACAATTTCATCGATTTCTGCCGTTTGTTTGTTTTTCTCACTTTCCGGCATGCTGAATTCTTTAACTATATCGAGCTGAGAAGTTAATAAAGAAATTATTCGGGTTCTGAAAACCTCAACATTTCTCTTCATTTCCTCATACTCATAGCTAACTTTAGTTACTTCTTTACCTGCATCGTTTAAAATTTGTGAAGCCTTATTTTCAGCCTCTGCTATTATGTTTGCTGCCCTTTCTTTTGCGTTTCTAGTCACCTCTTCGCCTGCACTCTGAGCAACAAGTATTGCGTTTTGCAAGGTTTCCTCCATTACTTTATATTGCTTTACAGCAGCAGATAAAACATTAATTCTATCCTTGTTAGCTAAATTTTCTTTATATAACGTCTCGTAGTTTTCGCACAAAACATTGACAAACTCCTCAACCTCAACAACGCTATATCCAATGAGCTCCTTCTTAAACTTCTTGTTTTCTATTTCCAACGGAGTCAACATATGTCTTTTCCCCCTCTATATTTTTATCAAAGCATCTTTTCAATGCAAATGCCAAGTCGTCCTTTTTTTGTTTCTGTTATATCCTTTGAAAGCCTGAATTTACCTATTCCCCGTATTGAGAACACATCTCCCGCTTTAAGAGAAAACGCTGAATTTTCTTGTTCCATCCAATTAACCTGAACTTTTCCCGATTGAATATGGTCAAGTGCTTTAGACCGTGAAGTTCTAAGTGCCGCCGCCACAATACAGTCAAGCCTAAGGCTCGCAACAGTACTCACAATTTTTTCAATTCTGGGTGGTGGAATTTCGGCATCTTCTATCTTGATTTTTTTAATTTTAATGCCTTTTCTTCCAACCTTTTCAAGATTTTGAATTATGTAATCTGCAATATCCTCAAGAACAAAAACCATGCTCCGGTCTTCAAACACAAGAATATCTCCTATTTTCTCACGTTTTATCCCAAGCCCCAAAATGCTCCCCAGATAATCCCTATGCGAAAGAGAGGCAATATCCCTGCCACTGATTTCTAATAGCGAAATTTCTTGAAGGATTTCTTCCTCGGCACAATATTCGGGTATCGCCGCAAAAAGCATCCTTTCTGCGCCGTCATATCCTCCAAAAAACTCCCGTTTCACGTCCCCGGCAGGCATGTTTCTTCTTATAATTTCCGTCTCTGTTGGAGTCAAAAATCCCGTGTGTTTAACCGAATAATGTCTTTCGCTTAATCGCACAACATCTTCTGCTCTTGATATCAGCAATTTTTCTTCTGCAGTAAAATTCATTAGCTATTCCAAGGGAAAATACCCTTGTTTCTTAACTCATCCTTGAAATCGCCCATGATTCCAACATTATATGGAGCAATGAGGAAAATTCCGTTTGATACCTTCTGGATGTTTCCATCAAGAGCATAAACTGCACCACTCAAAAAGTCAACTATTCTGCGGGCAATATCCTTCTCAACAGACTCCAAATTCATAACAACCGGTTTTTTGCTCTTGAGGTGGTTTGCTATATCGCGAGCATCCTCAAAGCTCTCTGGTTGCATAACAACTAACTTAAGTTGTGCTGTTGTGTGGATTTTAACAACCTTATTACGTTTTCCATCATTAGTTGTGTCAGTTTCCTCATCATCATATGACATAGTTCCCATATTGCCTGTGTTGCTTAAAAGTTCTTCCTCATAGTCATCCTCCGGGGTATCGAAACCAATCAAATTCAACATTTTGTTTACTATACTCATTGTTTTTCCTCCTAAGACTTTTATATAATTTTATAATATTAACACTGTTAATTTAAGCTATATTGTTTGGATAATCACGCTTTCCAAAAATTCCTGTTCCAACTCTGACCATTGTTGCTCCGCATTCTATAGCTTCGGGATAATCATTTGTCATCCCCATAGACAACTCTCCCATAGATACAGTATCTATGTTTTTTGCCGAAATGTCAAGTGAAATTTGTCTCAATTCACAAAAAATATTTTTTATTGCATTTTTATTTTCAACAAATGGTGCGATTGTCATTAAGCCTTCAATTTTTAAATTCTCGAGTTTCGAAATTGCTCTGCAAAGTTCCTCACACTCTGACGGCTTTATTCCAAACTTACTTTCCTCGCCTGAAACATTCACTTGAATTAATATTCTCTGTATTTTGCCGATTTTTTTTGCCTGCTTATTTATTTCCTCAGCCAAAGCCAAGCTATCAACAGAGTGTATTAATTCAACCTTATCAATTATATATTTAACCTTATTTTTTTGTAAATGTCCAATTAAATGCCATTTCACAGGCAACACATTGCCAAACTTTTCTAATATTTCCTGAACACGGTTTTCACCGATATCCGTAACGCCATTTGAGATTGCCTCATTTATAAGCTCTGGGCCATAGGTTTTTGTGACTGCAATGAGTTTGATTTCTTGTTTATCTCTTTTAACCTTTTGCGCAGAAGATTCAATCTCATCTAAAACGATTTTCAGATTTTCTTTTATGTTCGGCATTTATCTCACGCCCTTACCATCATAAATATTTTTCCCGCCGACTACAAGTTCATCATAAAGCTTAATTGTTGCTCCGCTCTCCATCTTTTCAGAAACAATAACATTTTCCTTTCCGTTATGCAATATGTTAATGGGAACAAATCTTGCTATATCGCTGCGAATAACATAAACGCCCTTAACGCCATTTACAATTCTTATACTTTCAGCCGGTATTCTTAATCCCTTATATCTCTTTTTAACATATTCGACATCTGCTTTTGATGTTGAATATATCATGTTAACATATTTATTTGACGAAACAGTAATAACAACCTTGCCATTTTCCTCTGATGTTATTTTACTAACGGTTCCATCAACAACATCAGTTCCAAGATTTACAAATCTTATACCAAGCTTGTCCCCAATTTTAATATCCTCTGCATCCTCTTTTGATACTATTGAAGCCGCACTCCATGTGAAGTTGTTAATAATTTTCCCTACCGCGTCTCCTTCATTTACCTTTGCAGCAGTTTTAACAGATATTTTCTGTTTTCCCAGTTCTTTAATATATGATGGAGAAATGTTTGCCAAGGCATCCAAGCTCAATAATTCTTCCATACCATCAATACGTGCCGTAAACGCGCCCGCTTTAGGCGAATGTATGATTGTTCTTTCAACTTTGTTTGTTTGTTCAATTTCCGCTTTGCGCTTTTTTAGTTTTTCTATCTCTTGCTGATTACTGTTCGGTTCTGCTTCTCCCAATATAATCCGTTTCTTTTCTATGAGCTTGTCTGTTTCCCCACGAACTTCAGCTATTCTTTCTATATTGTTTGTATAATTATATAACGGAATGCTACGAAGTCTTGTTGCTATATCCTGCTCAATTCTTGCAACATCATTGCTGAAAACATCAACCTCTAAAGAATTATGTGATAACTCTTTTATCTTATCTTCAATTGTCTTCAACTCACTATTAGCTTGTGAATTTATTTCATTTTCATAAATTGAAACAATAGCTTCTCCGGATTTTACTCTTTCGTCCTCTCTTGCCTCACAATATAAAAAGCCCGTCTTGGGAGTGGTTACAATAGTTTGTTCACGAAATATATATGCCGTTGCCGGAATTGTTTCTTCCTCTGTTCCCCTGCGGACAACAACAGTTCGAACACTTCCGCCGAAATTCAATATGTTGATTATTAATAAAATCGTAAAAACAGACAAAAAAAGCCCTATATAACCTATCTTTTTTCTTTTATGCTTCTTTTTTTCTCTTTTTAAATTTTTTTCCATATTAAGCTCCGTTCTGACGTCTTCCACAACGCTGCCATATAACACTATATAAATTATATTATATCAAACTTATTTATAAATGTAAAACATTTTTCATAAATTTTTTCTAAACTGTAATTTTCCTGTAACATAAACCATATAATTTGTGGATTGCGTTTAAACCACGTCAATTGACGTTTTGCATATCTGCGACTTTCTTGCTTTATTTTTTCTATCGCTTCTTCAAAACTGCATTCGCTATCAAGATATTCAAAAATTTCCTTATATCCTATTGCCTGCATGGCTGTGTTATTATAACTTATCCCCATCTCTCTGAGCATTTTAACTTCGTCAAGCAAGCCTTCGTCAATCATCTTGTCAACACGCCTGTTTATCCTGTTATATAGGACTGCTCGTTCATATTCCAGCCCAAAAGTTAAAGCCTCATAAATGGGTGTTTTAACCGCATCACGGCTAACCTCCGTGAAGGTTCTTCCCGTTGCTTTACAAACCTCAAGCGCTCTTATAACTCTTCTGACATTGTTGGGGTGTATTTTTTCGGCAGCTAATGAGTCTTTTTCTCTCAACATTTCATGCAGAACTTCAACGCCTTTTTCTTCTGCTATTTTTTGTAGCTCATCCCTATATTCAACATCATCTTCAAATTCATCAAACTCTATGTTGTTTATAACGCTATCCATATAGAGCCCCGTTCCTCCTGCAAGAATCGGAATTTTGCCACGGCTTAAGACATCATCAATACAGCGCCGTGCATCTTTAACAAACATAGCAACGCTATAGCTTTCAAACGGTTCAACAATATCAATCATATGATGTGGAATATTTCTCTTTTCATCAATCGTGGGTTTGGCTGTTCCAATGTTCATATGTTTATATATCTGCATCGAATCGCAAGATATTACCTCACCGCCAAGCCTTGTTGCAATTTCAACCGCCAAAGCGGTTTTTCCTGAAGCAGTTGGCCCCGCAACAGCTATAATTTTACTCGGCATATATCCTCCTATACAATCCTCTTGAACATTTTTTCTATATCCCGCTTGTCAAATTCAATTTTAATTGGTCTGCCATGAGGGCAGGTTGTTATTCCTGCTTTTTCTAAATCTTCAACAATTTTTAATATTCCATCCATTTCAGGAATACTAAGTTTTTTATTTGCCTTAATTGCATATTTGCAGGATATCATATCAAGCGCCCGTTCCTCAAAACTCAAAATCCCCGAAGGTCTGCCATCTCGCAAAGCTGACAGAATTTCCAGGAGCAGTTCCTTTATTTCATTTTCGCCTGCTAAAACGGGCGTCTCATGGATTATTATTGAATTGCTTCCAAACTCCTCAATTCCAAAACCCATATTGCTAAGCTTTTCCGCATTCTCAAGCACGAGTTGCCGTTCTGAATTATCCACATCAAGAACAATTGGCACCAAAAGCATCTGCCCAAGGACCTTGTTTTCCATATAGTCTTTTTTAAGTTCCTCAAACCTCTTTCTTTCATGGGCTGCATGTTGGTCAATCAAGAACACTTTATTGGCCTGCTCAACAATCACATAGGTGTTGAACACCTGCCCAATTATTTTTGTTTCGGCCTTTTTTTCGATCAGTTGTAATGTCTCATCCACTTCTGAAACGCTTTTTTCTTGCAATTTTACTTCTAGCTCTTCCTGTCCCATTTTTTGTGTCAACACCATTTTTTCAACAAAAGCGGCCTCTTCCTTGGTTGGCTCACGAAAAGCAAGAGGTGTTACTTTTTTGGGGTCAGGGATTGTGTTTTTCATAAAATCTGCAATCAGGCTCCGTTCAGTAGCGCGACTGGTTTCGAACTTGTTATAATTATTATTTTTTAAAACTTCTTCACTTTTCTCGGTTTTTTCTGTTTTTTCAATTGTTTGTTCTTTGGGAACAGTATATAAGGTGTTTTTCACCGCATGATAAACAATATCATAAACTTCTTTTTCGTTGGCAAATTTAATTTCTGTTTTTGCGGGATGAACGTTAACATCCACCATCTCAGGTGCAAGCTCTATGTTAATCACGAAAAACGGAAACTTCCCCGTCATCAATATGTTGCGATATGCCTCTTCAACAACCTTTGCAACAACATGATTCTTTATATATCTTCCGTTAACAAGCAAGGTTTGTCTTGTTCTGTTCCCTCTCGCAAGCTCAGCTTTGCCAACAACCCCACAAACATTAACGCCGTGTTCAAAATGTTGAACCTCCATCAGACCTTTCGCAACATCCATTCCATATATATTCAATATGGTGTTCTTCAGTTGTCCGTCTCCCGAAGTCGAAAAAACTTCGGTTCCGTCACATATGTATCGAAAAGCAATTTCAGGTTTAGCCAGGGCAATTCTGCCTAAAACATCTGCAATATATCCCGCCTCTGTGGAATCCTTTTTCAAAAACTTCATTCTGGCAGGGACATTTGCAAATAAATTCTGGATAATCATCGTTGTACCAAAATTGCATGCAACTGTTTCCTTTTCTGAAGGTATGCCATGTTTCAGCGTCATATAAACGCCCTCGTCTGCATCCTTTGTTTTTGTCATAACTTCAACGTCTGCCACGGCACAAATACTCGCAAGCGCCTCACCGCGAAAACCCATGGTCGTTATTGAAAACAAATCTTCAATGCTTTGAAGCTTGCTTGTTGCATGCCGAACAAAGGCAAATTCCAGTTCGTTTGCCAGTATACCTTTACCATTATCCTCAATGCGTATATATTTTATTCCGCCGTTTTGGATTTCAACTGTTATTCTGTCTGCGCCGGCATCAATGGAGTTTTCAACAAGCTCCTTAACAACAGCAGCAGGTCTTTCCGCAACCTCACCTGCAGCAATTTTATCTGCAACAGCTTGCGACAACACCTTAATCTCAGCCATATCGATATCCTCTCAAAAGAATTAAATATTTTTCACCTTTGCTCTCAATGCATAAAGCCTGGTTAATGCCTCCATTGGCGACATTGTGTCAAGTTCCATGTTTCTTATTTCTGTTATGATTTCATTTTCTTCCAAACTGAGAATGTTAATCTGGTCATCATCAAAATTCATATCCAGACTACTTTCTTTTTTTGAAATCTGTGCTGCCGTTAACGGTGACTTTTCTCCATCTCGCTCTTCAAGATTTTTCAGAATAGCCTTTGCACGACGCGTAACCTCTTTTTTCACACCTGCTAGTGCCGCAACCTCAACTCCATAGCTTCCGTCTGCACCACCACGGATTATTTTTCTTAAAAATGTTATTTCATCGCCCTTTTTCTTTACGGCAATGCAATAATTCTTAACTCCTTCAATACTGTTTTCAAGCTCAGTTAGTTCATGATAGTGTGTTGCAAACAAAGTTTTTGCGCCACACTTGCGCTTGTCCGCAATATATTCAACAACCGACCACGCAATACTGAGTCCATCGTAAGTGCTGGTTCCTCTGCCTATTTCATCAAGAATAATCAAGCTTTTTTGAGTTGCACCATCAAGGATATATGCAACCTCACTCATTTCAACCATAAACGTACTCTGTCCTGCAGATAAATCATCCGATGCTCCAACTCTTGTGAATATGTTATCCACAATTCCTATCCGTGCGCTTGTTGCCGGAACAAAGCTTCCCATTTGAGCCATGAGCACAATTAGCGCAGTCTGTCGCATATACGTTGATTTTCCCGCCATATTTGGCCCTGTTATTATGGCAATCTGTCGCATTTTCCCATCAAGTTCGGTGTCGTTTGGTATGAAAACATTCTTTGAATCAATACACTCAACAACCGGATGTCTGCCATCTTTTATTATTATTTCATCCGACATATCAATCGTCGGCATAACATATCTGTTTTTTTCGGCAACTGTTGCAAGCGAACAAAGCACATCAATAGTCGCAATCGCATGTGCCGTCATTTGAATTCTTGCAATTTGTGCCGCAACAGCATCTCTGATTTGGCAAAACATGTCATATTCAAGTGTCACAATCTGGCTTTCCGCTTCAACAATTTTTTCTTCAACCTCTTTTATTTGCGGTGTTATGTATCTTTCTCCCGTTGACAATGTTTGTTTTCTTACAAAATAATCAGGAACATCTGCACTGTTTTGTCGACTTATTTCAAGATAATATCCGAAAACACGATTATATCCAACCTTAATATTTTTTATGCCTGTTTTCTCTTTTTCTTCCTCTGCAAAATTCCGTATCCACTCAACACCATTTTTCATGACATCCCGTCGTGAATCTATCTCATAACTAAAACCATCTCTTATTAACCCGCCTTCTCTGAGAGAGATAGGTGGCTCAGGATTTATTGCTTCTGTTATAATGTCTCTGACATCTGCCAAATCATCCATTTGGTGAGCAATCTGTTTTAAAACTCCCGCACTACATTGTTCAAGAATATTTTTAATTTGAGGCAAGCGTTCAAACGACGCTGCGATTGCTAACAAATCCTTGCAGTTTGCCGTTTTATATGCAATTCTTCCTATTATTCGCTCAATATCCTGAATGCTTTTCAGAGCTTCAACAATTTCTTCACGGACAAGCGGCTCAGAGACAAGTTCGCCCACTGCCTTATGTCTATTCTGAATTTTTGCACAATTTATTAAAGGCATGGTAATCCATTTTCTAAGCAATCTTCCACCCATTGAAGTTTTTGTTTTATCCAAAACCGAAAGCAAACTTCCTTTTGCTTTTTTATCACGCATTGTTTCGAGCAATTCAAGGTTGCGGATGCTATAAAGATCTATCCCCATATATTCCTGCTTATTAATAACTTCAACCTTTCTTAAATTCGAAAGCTCAGTTTTTTGGGTTTCTTCCAAAAACAAAATCAAAGCACCAAGACTGCAAACCGCAAAGCCTTTTTCACAAATTTCTAAATCGGCATCTTTAAACTTTTCTTGGACTGTTTTTTTAGCATTTTCACGCTCATATGCCCAATTATAATAATTTCTGAGAACGCAATCAAATCTTTCTTCTATCAGTTTTGTAAACGATGTGTTTCCATGAGCCTCAAGATTCAGAATAAGCTCTCTTGGATTAAATCTGCTTATCTCATTCAAAACTTGAATTTCCAGATTTTCACCCTCAAATTCATTCACGCTTATTTCCCCTGTCGAGATATCAACAAACGAAATTCCCGCACCCTTGCCTTCCATATATAAAGACGCAAGATAGTTGTTTTTAGTATCCTCAAGTGCTGCCGAATCCATTATTGTTCCGGGAGTTATAACTCTTATCACTTCGCGTTTAACTATGCCCTTTGCCTGAGCCGGATTTTCAACCTGCTCACATATCGCAACGGTATATCCGCATTCAACAAGGCCTGCAATATAGCTGTCTGCAGCATGAAAAGGAACGCCGCACATTGGCGCCCGCTCTTCCTGACCGCAATCTCTGCCCGTTAGTGTGATATCGAGAACCTTTGAAGCAATTATTGCATCTTCAAAAAACATCTCATAAAAATCACCTAAACGATACATCAATATGCTATCCTTATATTGATTTTTAATTTCAAAATATTGCTTCATCATAGGCGTGAATTCCGCCATTTGACAACACCTCCGAAATTAGTGACAACCCCCACAGGTTGAACAGCTACCGCTACAACTTCCACTCTCATTTTCCTGACCTGTGATGAAATAACTGAGAACAGCATTAACCTGCTGAACCAATGTATCAAAATTCTTATTTGCTTCAATATATTCTGAGATCAAAGAGTTCTTTGCAATCTTTTCAAACTCACTCTGAATATATGTCTTAAACTCCTCAAGCTCTTCTTTTGACGGATTTTTACCCCTCATTTTTTCAAGTGCCGCTTTTCTGTTTTCGTTATATTTCTGAAGAAGCATAACCGCCTCCTCATCATTGTTCATCTTATCAGCTGCGGCTGTTGCCTTCGCTTTTTCTTCACTTTCTGCAATTAATGTTCCTAGTTCCTGTGCTTTTTCTATTATTGTGTTTCTCATTTTTTTCTCCTCTTATTTTATTATTTCTCCAAGCAGCGACCATGTTTTTGTCTCTGTTATTTTAACATCCAGCAACTTACCAACAAGGTCTTGTCCACCTTTAAAATTCACAATTTTTCCTCCATCGGTGCGTCCGCTTAAAAATTGATTGTTCGTCTTGCTTATTCCTTCAACAAGCACTCTCTCTATTTTATCTTTATATATATCATTTTTCTTTCTAGAAATTTCATTCTGAACTTCAAGTAAATAATCAAAATTTTTATGCTTTTCTTCAGGAGTTAAACAATCCTCCATTTCAGCCGCAGGCGTTCCTTTTCTCTTTGAATATATAAAAGAGAACACCAAATCATATTCAACTTCACGCAGAATGGATATTGTCTCTTCAAAATCCTCATTAGTTTCACCCGGAAAACCAACAATTATATCCGTTGATAAAACTATATTGGGTATCCGCGCCTTAACTTTTTTTATTATCTCCAGATATTTTTCTCTGGTATATTTTCTGTTCATGAGCTTTAAAACCCGGCTCGAACCACATTGAACAGGAAGATGAAGTTGCTTGCAAATTTTATCTTCCTTTGCCATAACCTCAATCAGTTCATCTGAAATATCTTTGGGGTGTGATGTCATAAATCTTATTCGCTCAATTCCGTCAACCCGACAAGCTCTTTCAAGAAGTTTAGCAAAAGTTATTCCGTTATCCAAATCGTTGCCATATGAATTTACATTTTGGCCAAGCAACATAATTTCTTTATAGCCCTGCTTTGCCACAGTTTCAATTTCCCGTATTATGTTTTCAGCATCGCGACTTCTCTCTCGTCCTCTCACGTATGGTACGATGCAATATGTGCAAAAATTATTGCAGCCATACATTATCGGTATTTTGGCAAGCGGCGGCGCACTCCTCTTATATGAGATATTTTCAAAAATTTGTCCCTCGCTATTTTCAACATCAAAAACTCTATTTTTTTCATATGCTGCAACTAAAATTTGTGGAAATCTATATAGTGCATGCGTCCCAAAAACCATGTCCACATGCGGATATTTTTTGCGAACTGTTTCAGCTATATGCTCTTGTTGCATCATGCAGCCGCAAACGCCAATAAGAAGTGACGGCTTTCTGTTTTTTAAATGCTTGAGAGCGCCTATGTTTCCAAACACTTTCAGTTCGGCATTTTCCCTAACTGCACAAGTGTTATATAGAATCAAATCTGCCTGCTCTGTGCTATCACAAAACTCAAACCCCATATCTGAAAGCATGCCTTTTATTTTTTCTGAATCGTTTTCGTTTTGTGCACAACCATAGGTTTCAACAAACGCTAATGGCGTTTTCCCGAGCACATTGTTTTTAAGCCGAAGCTCATCAATAAAGCTCTGTTGTTTTTCAATCTCTTTTGTGCTGATTTCCTTCAACCTGAAAACACTCCATTCAAAATTTATTAAACACTTCTCTATTTTCATTATACTATTTTATATGATTTTTTGCAATAGCTTTCTTTAACAAAAACAAGAAAAATCATGTCATTTATACATAAAATATCAATTTTTTATTAATACTATTAACTATCGAAAGGGGATGTTGTTAATGAAAAAATACACCAAGGAGGAATACCTCCACTACGTTGAAGAAAAATCGCCAAACAGCAAATTATGGGTAAATGTTTTTTTTGCATTTGTGATCGGAGGCCTTATTTGTGTTGTTGGTCAGGCCTTCTCTGACTTTTATGAAAAATTCCTCGGCTTGAGCAAAGAAGCGGTAAAAACTGCCGTTCCTGTTACAATGATTTTTCTTGGTGCTCTATTCACAGGGCTTAACATTTACAATAAGCTTGCTAAATTTGCAGGCGGCGGCACACTTGTCCCCATAACGGGTTTTGCAAACGCAATTGTATCGCCTGCAATGGAATTTAAAAAAGAAGGCTATGTTCTCGGTCTTGCAGCCAAAATGTTTGTTATTGCAGGTCCCGTTCTTGTTTATGGAATTTGTTCTTCTGTCATCGCGGGGCTTTTAATGTTCTTGTTTCGTGCAATACCTTAAATATAATGTTTCAGAAAGGATTTAATATGAATAAACGATTAGGAAAACAAACTGTTGCTTTTTCAACCCAAATTGGTATTATCAGTTCAGCAAGCGTTGTCGGTCAAAAAGAAGCTCAAGGCCCTTTGAAAAGTGATTTTGATGTGATTATGGAAGATTCCAAATGGGGAGAGAAAACGTGGGAGAAAACTGAAAGTAAAATGCAAAAAACAGCAGTCATAAAAGCGGTTGAGAAGGCCGCGGTCAATCTCTCGGATATTGGTTTTATTTTTGCAGGCGATCTCCTTAATCAGTGCATAAGTTCAACCTTTGGGCTTCGTGAACTTGAAATTCCATTCCTCGGAGTTTATGGCGCATGCTCAACTATGGCAGAAACCTTGGGGCTTGCCGCTATGACAATTGATGGTGGTTATTCAAAATATTCTGTCGCCGTTACTTCAAGTCATTTTTGTACTGCCGAAAGGCAATATCGAACTCCTCTTGAATATGGCGGACAAAGAACTCCAACCGCACAATGGACTGTCACTGGTTCCGGCGCAGCTCTGCTTGCCGAAAATTCAAATGCACCTCAAATAACCCACTTTACTGCGGGAAAAATTGTTGACCTTGGCATTTCTGATGCAAACAACATGGGCGCCGCTATGGCTCCTGTAAGTGTTAAACTAACACCATAAGGCGATGTGCTAAATCTCTACAATTTATGCGGTTTTCAGCCAAATTTTGCATTTTTGCGAGGTGATAGTTTTACACTTTTTATTTTAACAAAAATGGAGAGTTGAGGCAAGGGAAATTTTAAAAAATCAAATGCCCAAATCAACAATTGTAACGAGAGCACAATCGAACTTCGGTTGTGCTTTTGTTGTACAAAAATTTATTAAAGGAAGGATGAACGCAATGATAAAATTCTACACTACGGTTGGCACACTAGTGAG
>JAZNGL010000026.1:0-9350 GCA_045576435.1 Clostridia bacterium | reverse complement strand
CATCAATTCCTGATTTATTTTCTGCCTTAAAAATATACTCTGCCGCAACAATATCATTTGCTTTTGCACAAGGCTCGCCTATTCCTAAAACTTTTATATCAGGTGGCAAATTCTTATTGAGTTTATCCATGATTTCCTGATTATTTACAAAATCCTCAAAATCAATATCAACGAATTCGGTTTCGCTTGTAACGCCAATGGGTAACGGCAATGAAAACGTTATGAGCTGATGCGGATTAAACCCCTGACTATAACGAACAGGAAGCTCCGCTCTATGTATTGCACGAGTGAAAGTTCTCAAAAGGTCAAGATGTGAAATATATTTACCCATTCCTGTCTTTGAAAACTTAATTCGTCTTTTACTCAAAACAAACACCTCCTCCAAACGATGCCGCTCCGCAGCCTGCACACTTTTCACGACAAGACGGTGTTGTTTCGCCAAGATATGCACGTTCGTGTTCTTTAACCAAAAATTCACGACTCACTCCAACATCAATGTGGTCCCAAGGCAAAACTTCATCGTGTTCTATTTTTCTATATGCATAGAATTCAGGGTCAACCCCACATTCCTTAAACGCCTCAATCCATTGTTCATATTTGAAATGCTCATCCCATCCATCAAAACGACAACCTCTTTTTTGCGCAGCAATCAGAACTTCAGAAAGTCTTCTGTCGCCTTTTGCAAAAACTGCCTCAAGGAAACTAACCTCGCTCTGATGCCAATTATAAGAAATATTACGTGTTTTAATTCTGTCTTTTAGATATTTTTGCTTTTCAACTAATGTTTCAATGCGATTTTGAGGTTCCCATTGGAATGGTGTGAAAGGCTTTGGAACAAATGACGATGTGCTAATCGTGATTGTTACCGTTCTCCCCTTTCTTATTTCCTTCGGGATTGAATAAAACACATCAATTACCTTCTCGGCAAGCGTTGCAATCCCCTCAATGTCCTCATAAGTCTCGGTTGGAAGCCCAATCATAAAATATAACTTAATCTTGTTATATCCGCCATCAAATGCAATTTTTGAAGTGCGAAGCAAATCCTCTTCAATAACATTTTTATTAATAACATCTCTAAGCCTCTGTGTTCCCGCTTCCGGAGCAAAGGTAAGTCCGCTCTTTTTAACCTTCTGTACCTTTTCCATCAGCTCCATTGAGAAATTATCAACTCTTAGTGATGGCAACGAAAGATTAATCCTTTTATCAACTGTTATATCCAAAAGTCTGTCAACAAGTTCCTGAAGGCAGGTATAATCACTCGTGCTTAGTGATGAAAGGGACATTTCTTCATATCCGGTGCTATCAATAAGTTTTTGTGCTGCATCAACCAGCTTATCTACTGAATGTTCCCGAACAGGTCGATATAGATAGCCTGCCTGACAAAAACGGCAACCTCTTATGCATCCCCTGAAAACTTCGAGCATGATTCTATCATGAACAATATCCATAAAAGGAACTATCATTTTGTCAAGAACAAAACTATCATCAAGATTTTTAATTATTCGTTTTTTTATTCGCGGCTTAATGCCATCACGATTTGGCAAAACAGATTTAATGGTGTTGTCGTCATTATATGCAACATCATAAAACGACGGAACATAAACACCCTCAAGCTTTGCAACCATTCTGAGAAAATCTTCCCTGTTTTTTCCGTTCTTCTGCCATTCTTTATATACATCAATTATCTCATTGTTAATCTCTTCGCCCTCACCGAGAATGAAGAAGTCGATTATATCTGCAATTGGTTCACCATTATATGCACAAGGTCCACCCGCACAAACAAACGGAGAGTCCATTCCTCTGTCCTTAGAACGCAAAGGAATATTTGCCAAATCAAGCATATTTATTATATTTGAATAACTCATCTCATATTGCAGAGTGAATCCAACTATGTTAAATTCTGAAATTGGTATGTGGCTTTCAAGTGAGAGGAGCGGAATTTCGTTTTTGCGTAGTTCCTCCTCCATATCAACCCATGGAGCAAAAACACGCTCACAAACAGTGTCATCACGGTCATTGAGCATATGATATAAAATTTTCATCCCAAGATGCGACATTCCCACCTCATAAACATCGGGAAAGCAAAACGCAAACGAAACAAGCTCTGAAAAATTATCCTTATGAACACTGTTGAATTCATTTCCAATATATCTTGCAGGCTTCTGAACCCTTTTAAGACATCCTTCAAATATTGTGCTATATGATTTCATAGATTTTCTACCCTTCAAAAATATAGAATATAATTACTTATATAATACACTAAATATAAACTTTTTTCAAGCATAAAGCGGAAAAACTTTTAATATAATTTAGAAGGCTTGCCCGTGCCATCTTTTTATTCATCGGGCAGAAGGGTTGATGAAAATGTCAGAACAATACCGTGAATACGGACGAACACGAAGTAAAAATCGTCATAAATCAAAAGTCAGTTTAAACTATTCAAAAAAATTAAAACTACAGATTATATTTTCTCTTATAATCTTTTCCGCAGTATATCTTTTTAAGATATCGGATACAAGTCTTTCAAAGCAATTCAATGAGCATTTGAACTCTGCACTTACTTACGAAGTGGACATAAAACCTATTACTGATTTTTTAACCAACACACAATTAATAAAAATAAAATAAAATTTATATACGGAGGATAAATATGAAAAAAATAAAGTTCAATATTCCAATAACAAAACACCTTAAAATAAATATATGGTTTTTTCCCATGCTTTTCTCTGCAATTATAGGTGGTTATGCCGATATTTTCTCTATTGCATATGCAGTTGCGTTCTTTCACGAAATCTCGCATGTTTTTTGCGCCCATGTTCTGAATGTTCCTGTATCAAATATCATAATATATCCATTTGGTATGTGCGCAGAGTTATCGGACGAATATATTAAAAACTCAGAAAAAGAATTTTTAATCGCGTTTTCTGGTCCGCTTTTCAATATTATTCTAGCTTTATTCTGTCTTGTTCTTAATGATTTTTTCAAACATTCTCTGCTCATTTATTGTATAGACATTAATATTGCAATGTGCATAATTAATATTTTGCCGTCACTTCCACTTGATGGTGGTCGCATGCTGAAGTCAATTTTAACCATTCGCTATGGAATTTTAAGGTCATATAATTTCATGCTGAAAATCAGCAAGCTAATAATATTTTTTCTTGTTTTCACAGCAATTTTTCTTTTAGTTGTATCTCGATTTAACTTTTCACTTATTCTTATTTCTGCCTTTCTCATGCAAAATATTTGCTCGGAGCAAAAAACAATAACCTTAATTACTCTCAAGGAAATTCTGTGTAGCAAAGATAATCCGCAAATTATATCTAATACTCCCACAAAACTACTTTCCGCTACAAAAAACATTCCTGCACGCTCACTTCTCAGCAAGCTTTCATATGATTATTTTTATGTCATAAACATTATTGATGAGTCAGGAAAAATCATAAAAACTATCACTGAAACCGAAGTGGTTTCAAAGCTTGTTAGCGATGGAACACGCATAAAATATGGCGATATCTGAATCTGATATAAAAAAGTGCACCTAACTTTTAAAGCAGGTGCACTTTTTATTAAACTAAAAACTATTATTCTCCAGCAAAACATCCTTGCGGTGAAGCATCTCATCAATTCTTTCGATATAATCCTTTGGCTCTTTAACGTTAAAAATACGTTCAATTCTATCAGTTTTGCGGTCAACCGTCTTTGTCACGCCACCACAACCAAGCGAAATTATACTCTGAATTTCCTCCATTATATAAATATTATAAAGACTCTCTGTTCCTGGAAGAGCATAACCAACATTTTCAAGGTTGCCCAGCATATTTTTTTGTCGATAAAGATAATAAGGATTTTTACCTTTTTGAACAAGCGCATCAAGCGCATATTCAACCATTTCTGCTACCTTTTTACCTTCTGTTAGGGAATAATCCTCTATCGTTTCATTAAGCCTTGATGAACGCTTTATGCTTATTGTATGAACCGTTGTATTTTCAGGCGCAAGTTTTTCGACTTCTTCAACGGTATATTTAAACATATCCACTGTCTCTTCAGGAAGTCCCGCAATTATGTCCATATTAATAGTTTCAATTCCGCAATTGCGAGCAAGATACATTGCTTTTCTGATATCCACGGGCGAATGGTTTCTACCAATTATTTTCAGCGTTTTTTCATTCATTGATTGTGGGTTGATGCTTATTCTATCTATACCATATTTCTTAATCACATTTAATTTTTCACGGTCTATTGTATCGGGTCTGCCTGCCTCGATGGTAAACTCTTTGACCTTGGATAAATCAAACTCATCAAAAAGGCTATCGAGAAGTTCATCAAGAAGCTCAGACGAAAGAGTTGTTGGTGTTCCTCCACCAATATAAACCGTTTCAACAATTCGCTTCGTCTGTTTTAAAATACTAGCTGTATATGCAATTTCACGTTTAAGGCATGCAATATATTCAGGAATAAGTTTTGCTGATTTTGAGCCACTATTGCTCACAAAAGAACAATAAAGGCACCGTGTTGGGCAAAATGGTATTCCAATATAAAGGCTAACTCCGTTTTCATACATGCTTTCTGCAATGGGAATTTCAATTTGCGCCACAGAAACCGCAAGCTCTGCTCTTTTGCGGCTTGCACCAAATTCATCAACAAAAAAATCCATCGTTTCTAATGGACTTTTTCCTGATTTCATATGTTTACATGCGATTTTCACAGGACGAATTCCATTAAGAATTCCCCATGGACTAAATTCCTCGCTCATAATAAATATGGATTTTCCTTTCTCTCTTTACCTATTGACGTTGAAAAACCGTGTCCCGGATAAACTTTAATTTCATCATCCAAAACCATTAGTTTTTTCTGAATGCTATTTATTTCTGTATCATAATCACCAAACGGAAAGTCAGACCTTCCTATGCTTTTATTAAACAGAGTATCTCCGCTAACCAAAATATTTTCAAGCAAATAACAAACACTACCTTCCGTATGACCGGGTGTATGAATAACAGAAATAGGTTTGCCATTGAAATCAAAAACATCGTCATCTTTGAAAATTATATCCGCTGTAATTTCAGGAAGCACCATGCCAAGCATAGAGTTTGACAGATTAAGCGATGGATCATTCAAATATTTAACTTCTGCTTCATGAATCGCTATTTTACAACCTGTTGCTGCTTTTATTTCGGCGAGCGCCAGAATATGGTCAAAATGTGCGTGTGTTAAAAAAACATATTTCAGCTTCAGATTTTTCTTATTTAAAAAACCTAAAATCTTTTCGGTATTATCTGGAGCATCAAAGAGTATTGCTTCATTTGTATCCTCACATGCCGCTACATAACAATTAGTAAAAAGCTCGCCAACCGTCATTCTATGAAATATCATTTGAAATCAACCCCTTAAACCACAATTATTGCCGTCTGCGAACAACCGACAAAACACTTTCAATTGTCTTGAGTTTGTTTATGGTAACATTCAAGTGTTCGGTATTCTTAACCTCAATTGTAATTTCTATAATTGCAATATTATTTTTAGAACTTCTGGCATTTAAATTTTTAATTGGTATATGCAAATCACCCGCAACGCTTGTAATATCCATAAGAAGTGACGTTCTATCATTTGCGGTAATACAGAGTAGCGCCTGAAAATCATTTTGTTCTTCATTTGACCAATAAACCGGGATTAAACGATTTTGCTCATCATTAGAAAGATTTGAGCTGACAATGTTTAAACAGTCCGCTCTGTGAACAGCAACGCCTCTGCCTCGTGTGACATATCCGACAATCTTGTCACCAGGAACAGGATTGCAACAATGAGATATGCGGATAAGACAGTTGTCAATTCCTTCAACAATAACACCACTATGATTAGCTTTTGTTGTTGTTTTAACAAAAAACTGTTCCGGTAATTCTGATATTTCACTATGATTTCTCAAATCAGCCTTGCAAACATCTTTAAATCTCGCAAGGAATTTACCTGCATTTGGTCCGCCATAACCCAGCGTTGCAAAGAAATCATCAACCTGTTTAAAACCATATTTTCCAAGCAAAGATTCAATAAGTTCTTCATTATTCATATACGATGTTGGAATAAAGGCTTTTTTCAGTTCTTTCTCAAAAAGTTCTTTACCTTTGAGTATGTTTTCCGTCCTGTTTTCTTTCTTTAGATACTGATTAATTTTATTGCGCGCCTGAGATGTTTTTGCAATTTTTAACCAATCAAGATTTGGACCTCTTACTGAATTTGATGTATGGATTTCAATAATATCGCCATTCTTTAAAATATAATCAAGTGTAACAATTTTGCCGTTAACCTTTGCGCCCTGCATCTTATTTCCTATTGCGCTGTGTATGCTATATGCAAAATCAATTGGTGTTGCACCCGCCGGCAAGCTTATTACATCGCCCTTAGGAGTGAATACAAACACTTCGTCACTGAACATATCAATCTTAAGAGTTTGCATAAAATCCTCAGCATTAGTTAAATCATTCTGTATTTCAAGCAATTGCTTAATCCATTCAAGCTTGCTGTCAAGGTCAGATTTGCCACTTTTACCCTCTTTGTATTTCCAATGTGCAGCAATTCCGTTTTCCGCCGTTTTATGCATTTCAACCGTTCTTATTTGTATTTCAAATGGTGTGCCGTTTGGTCCAATCAAAGACGAATGAAGTGATTGATACATATTAGGTTTCGGCATTGCAATATAATCCTTAAATCTCCCCGGGATAGGTTTAAAAAGGTCGTGAACCATTCCAAGAACGGCATAACAATCTGCATCCGTGTTAACAATAACGCGAACCGCAAACAAATCATAGATTTCGTCTATGTTCTTATTTTGCATAAACATTTTTCTGTATATGCTATAAAAATGCTTTGCACGCCCTTCAATTTCTGCAGAAATTTCAAGCTCGTCAAGACGTTTTTTCAAAATAGCCATAATATCATTAATATATTTTTCACGTTCACTACGCTTTTGATCAATTTTGTCAACTATTTCATAATAACCAATCGGGTCAATATATCTGAGTGACAAATCTTCAAGCTCCATTTTAATTTTAGACATACCAAGTCTATGGGCAAGAGGTCCATAAACTTCAAGCGTTTCTCTCGCCTTTTCACGTTGTTTTGGTTCAGGCATAGATTTCATTGTTCTAAGATTATGGAGTCTGTCTGCAAGTTTAATCACAATAACTCGCACATCCTTTGCCATTGCAAGAAACATTTTTCTTAAATTTTCAATCTGTTGCTCTTCTTTTGATGTGTATGGAATTTTACCAAGTTTCGTAACGCCCGAAACTAAAAGCGCTATAGTTTCGCCAAACTCATTTTCAATATCTTCCTCACTGACCTCAGTATCCTCAACAACATCATGAAGTAATGCAGCAGAAATAGAACAGACATCCAACTCCATGTCAGCTAAAATGTTCGCAACTGCAATCGGGTGAGTCGAAAACGGCTCACCCGATGCACGAACCTGACCATCATGCTTCTCAACCGCATAATTAAATGCTTTTTCAATCAAACTGCAGTCACACGATGGATTATATCTTTTAACTTTCTCAATAAGCTTATTCAAAGCCTTAGTCATTTAATTCACTTCCATTAATTTAATGTCTTTTAAAATCAACTGCACATTCTTATATCCCTTATAATCATTAATATCAAGACCGAATGCAACTTCAACAAAATCGCCTTCTTTAAGATAATTATAATAATCACCCATGCCAAAGCCAACAGCATCAAGGAATTTTCCATCTTTAAGCAATGTCATTCTGAGATGTTTGTTTTCGCTCATTGTACTGATTTTGTGAATCTTAATATTTCTAATAGCGAAAGTTGGTACGGGATTTTCAACTCCAAACGGCTGAAGTCTGTTAATTTCATCAACAGTTTCAAGCGTTATGTATGAAGGCTTTATAACCGCATCAACAGATATAGTTGGAATCATTGTTTGCTCGTCAATCTTATCAGCTGCAAAGGCATTTATTGCCTCACGGAATTTTTCAATATTTTCCGTCTTTATTGAAAGGCCTGCAGCAAGCTCATGACCACCAAATTTATCTAACAAATCGCTACAGTTTTCAAGTGCTTCAAAAAGATTATATCCGCCTATACTACGGCCTGAGCCCTTGGCGTTATCCCCATCAACAGCAAAAAGTATTGACGGTTTATAGAACTTGTCTGTTATTTTTGAAGAAACTATACCAACAATACCATGATGCCAATTCTCGTGAGAAATAATAAGAACTCTGTCGTTCTTTATTTGTGGATTTTTTTCAATATATTCAAGAGCTTCAACAAACATCTGCTGTTCAGTCTGCTGACGCAAAGTATTTTCTTCGCACAAGCTATTTGCAAGCTCATATGCACGTTCCTCGTTATCTGTGAGAAACATTTCAACACTTCTTGATGCGCAACCAAGTCTACCACTTGCGTTTATTCTCGGTGCAATAATATATCCAATTGTTGAAGTTGTAATCGCTTTATTGTTTGTAATAGAAACATCAAGCAATGCGCGAAGTCCGATATTTTTTGTTGTTTTAAATCTTTTAAGGCCCTCGGTAACAAGTATACGGTTTTCATCAACAAGCGGTGAAATATCCGCAACAGTACCCAAACAAATTAAATCTGAATATTTTTCCATCAGGCTTTCAATAGATGAGTTTTCATCCAAAGCCTGAATAAGTTTAAACGCAACACCAACACCTGCAAGGTTTTTAAAAGGATAAGTGCAATCCTTACGCTTAGGGTCAATTGCAGCATAGGCATTTGGTATGCTTTCTTTACATTCATGATGGTCAGTTATAATAATATCAAGACCAAGTTCATGTGCATATTCGGTTTCTTCAATCGCCGTAATTCCTGTATCAACAGTTATAACAACTTTTGTTCCGTTTTCCTTTATTTTATCCAACGCATCACGATTTACACCATAGCCTTCCTGAATTCTGTCCGGAACATAATAATCCACTTCAAATCCCATCAGGCAAAGTTGCTTATATAAAATTGCAATACTTGTGATGCCGTCTGCATCATAGTCACCATAGATTGTGATTTTCTCGTTTTTTGTTTTAGCTTCTTTGATTCTGGAAACAGCTTTATCCATATCCTTAAGCAAATAAGGGTCATGCAAAGAAGATAAGCTACACTCCAAGAATTCTGCTATTTCGTCATCTTTACGTATTTCTCTGTTATAAAGAATAATTGAAGTAAGTGGTGAAATATTAAATCTTTTTGCAATTTCAACCACCTTTGTTTTATCAAATTCTTTTAACAACCATTTTTTTTGTAACATAACTCTACTCCCAAATGTTAATCTTTAGTTTACATTTTATCATGATTTTGAAAAAAAAACAACA
>JAZNGL010000025.1:0-10182 GCA_045576435.1 Clostridia bacterium | reverse complement strand
GAAAAGGAGTTAATAAAAATGTTTTCAGAATTGATGGAAATTGGCATGCTTGTATTTTTTGGATTTTCGTGGCCGTTTAACGTAGTGAAATCGTATAAATCACGTACAACAAAAGGTAAAAGCATTGTTTTTTTAATAATGGCATTTACAGGATACATATTTGGAATAACAGCCAAGTTAACTGCAGAAAGCTATAAATGGTATGTTCTTTTCTTTTACGTACTAAATTTAATTATGGTTGGGACAGAGCTTTTACTTTATGTGCGGAATCATAAGCTTGATAAAGAAAGCAACAGAGAATTGATTGAAAAGCAAAGCGCACATATCACTGAATAAATTACAGCATGCTTACACCTGCATCTAAACCCTACATCCCTTATATGAATTTATACAATAAAATTATTTTTGAAGGTGACAATTAATGTATTTTGAAAACTTTGTGGATTATTCCAAAATATACTTTTCTGTCCAAGAGAATATGGAGCGTTATAAGCAATATGCATATCTTAATCCTGATATGGATGCTGAGGATGTTGTTTGGCGAGTTAACAGCAATCTTGATAAAGAAAAATATCACTTTGATGTTGAGGTTTCCAACGCTAACGATTTACATGTTGTTGTAAATAAGTATTTTAAGCTACCGCAGGGATATTATCCAACGAACTTGGTGTCTGTAGAGGGATTTTTAATGAGAAAAGATGTAGTAGAGCCTTATGTGTTTATGAGGGACGATGCAAAATCGCAGGGCTTTTCCATCAGCATTGATAATGCGTATCGTTCTATTGATGATCAAAGGATACTATATAATAAATTTCTTATTGGTTCAACAACTGAAATTGTAGATGAAACATGCGCAAGGTCTTGCTATAGCGAGCATCATACAGGATTGGCTATAGATGTTCAAGGTTCTATTCTGGGTGGCAGAAACATATCTAAAACGCCGGAGGCGGCATGGATAAAAGAAAATTGCTACAAATATGGATTTATTCTCAGGTATCTACCTGAAACAGTTGAAATTACAGGGTATGCCTCAGAACCGTGGCATTTGCGTTATGTTGGAAAACAAGTTAGTATGGATATGAAAGAAAAAAACATAAAAACACTTGAAGAATATGCAGAAAGATTTTTGAAACCAAGCAAAAGAAATTATAAGTAATATATTCGGTTTTGACATGAAGATGAGTAAAAAAGTCACAGAGCCTGGCATCTAAACCGTACTACTTTTATATGCGGTCTGTAAGACCGCAATGAATTACCTTGTGGCATGAATTGAAAATCAAAATTTTCATGAATTGAGCCTGACGGCTCATGAATTGTGCTTCGCACATTTAAAGTCAATCTCGCTCGTGGCAGATGAAGAAAATTTGAGAAAAAGATTATCAAACGATGTTGATAAAGGGATTCGCAGTGAGGATGTTATTAGCAGGAGCATAGAAAGAATACCGCTGTATCAAGAACTCAATACAATAAAAGTAGATACAAACAATAAGACAATTCCAACCATTGTTGCAGAAATAAAGGGATTATAAATGCTGATTATAACCCGTGTATTAAAATCTTATATTATCATAGGAAAGCAATCAAGTGGTATATATTTAAACTTTTTGTTTCAAAATACAAATAAAGCAATATTAATATATTGACAAAACAAGCAAAAAATGTTAATATAAGTACAAAGAGGGAGTAATTTGCGGGGTGTCCCCGTTTGTGTATGCGTCAACACATTTTTTCAAAAATCGCGTACGCAACATTTCTTGTTGAAATGTAATGAGACTTTTTGTGTCTTTTTTGATGCAAAAAAGTCTTTTTTGTTTGCATCGCAGAGACGAAATTTATATTTAGGAGGAAAAAATATGATTGTACCCGTAATTTTATTTGTGATTGGATTTGTTTTGCTGATTAAAGGTGGTGATTGGTTTGTTGATGGTGCCACCGGAATAGCTCATAAATTTCATATTCCTGAAATTTTAATCGGTGCAACTGTTGTATCCATAGGAACAACCTTGCCTGAGGTAATGGTTTCGGCAGGTGCTGCTTTGAGTGGACATGGAGAGATTGCATATGGTAATGCAATTGGATCAATTATTTGTAATACTGCTCTTATTGCAGCAATAACAGTAACTATACGCCCTTCGGTAATAGAACGCAAAGCGATGATTCCACAGGTGATATTATTCTATTTGTCGGCAATTATTTATTCTGCGGTTGCATACTTCACAGGTTTCTTTTCAAGAACGGTAGGCATTGTTTTAGTTGGTATCTTTGTTATATATATGATTGTTTCTATCATTCAGGCAAAGAACAATCTTTCTGCAAAAGATGAAAATATTCAATCAGAAGATAATGAAAACGAAGAAAAAGAAATCCCTATTTATAAGTATATAGTTATGTTGGTTGTTGGTGCAGCGGTTATAGCTTTTGGTGCGAGATTACTTGTGGATAACGGTACAATTATTGCCGAAAAACTTGGCGTGCCTGAATCGGTGATTGCATTAACCTTTGTAGCGTTGGGAACATCCTTGCCTGAACTTGTCACGGCAATAACGTCGCTTATAAAAGGTCATGGAGCATTGTCGCTTGGAAATATCATAGGTGCAAATATATTTAACCTTGTGCTTGTAAGCGGTGTTTCAACTGTTCTTTCGCCGTTTCCTGTACCTAATTCATCACAGTTTTTGGGTTATAACACATCGTTGCTTATTGATATACCAGTTATGTTTATAGTTATGTCAATACTTATAATTCCTGCTTTAATAAGAAAAAAATTATCAAGAGCACAGGGGATAATTCTTCTTGCTATATATGCGGCTTTTTGTGTGTTCCAATTTGCGATGTAATATATAAAATTTTTATAAGGATGACCAAATATCCAAAAACATCCATCCGCTATGCGAATGGATGTTTTTTTTGATTAAATAATTTGTTACGATTTCTTAAATTGACTATTCAGGCAATATATGTTATAATTTTAGTATTAATTACGATTTGGACATAACGCTGAAATTATAAAAATTTTTGGTCCTAACTTGACATGAGCGTAGTAAGATTGTCGAGTTTTGTCGAAATCAAAAGCCCTCCTTGTGTAAAGGAGGGTGGCACACGAAGTGAGACGGGAGGATTGTCAAAGTAAATAAAACAATCCCTCAGTTATCTACGCTGACAGCCCCCTTTACATAAAGGAGCATAATTTTTACATAAATGATTAAATCTTTGCCAAGATACACAGACTATCAAAAAGGAGTGATGTCTGTGTGTACGGCAATTTCTGTTACAGTTGGAGATAATTATTTTGGGAGAAATCTTGACTTTGAGCTTTCTTTCGGTGAAAAGATTATTATTACTGCCAGAAATTTTGAGTTCGCTTTTCGAAATGGAACAGTGATAAAAAAACATTTTGCAATAATCGGAATGGGGATTGAAAGTAACAATTTACCATTGTACTTTGATGCAACAAATGAAAAGGGACTCAGTATGGCAGGACTAAATTTTCCTGATAATGCAGAGTATATGGACAAAATGGATGGCGTGGATAATGTTTCGTCATTTGAGTTTATTCCCTGGATTTTAATGCAATGCGAATCGGTAAGGGATGCTTGTAGATTGCTTGAGAAAATCAACATAACAAACGAAGCGTTTGATGAGAAATTCGAGCCATCGCCACTGCATTGGATAATTACGGATAAAATTGAAACAGTAGTTGTTGAACAGACAAAAGACGGCATCAAAGTTTTTAAAGATCCTGTTGGAGTTTTGACGAACAACCCGCCCTTTGATATGCATTTGTTTAATCTTACGAACTACATGTCAACCACGGCACAAGAGGCAAAGAATGTCTTTTCGGATAAAATTGATTTAAAACCTTATTCAAGAGGAATGGGAGGAATGGGACTACCCGGTGATATGTCATCGGCATCAAGATTTGTAAAGACTTGTTTTTTGAAACTTAACTCTGTTTTTGGAAAAACTGAGCTTGAGAAAATAAACCAATTTTTTCATATTCTCTATTCGGTATATCAAATTAGGGGCACAGTAAGGGTTGGAGATGAGTATGAAATTACCCATTATACCTCCTGCTGTAATACAGATAAAGGAATATATTATTACACTACGTATAATAACTCGCAAATCAATGCAGTATCGCTTTTTGCAGAGAATCTAGAAGATAATAAACTAATATGCTATGATTTGATTTTAGAACAAAAAATTCTGCTTCAAAATGCACAGGACGAGTAATAACTTGGGAAAAAACAATCCCTCAGTCAGCTTCGCTGACAGCTCCCTTTGCACAAGGGAGCCTTTGATGTGTGGCATCTATATTATACAGTCTTTATATGAAGAATTCACAAGTGAATTCTCGGGCTAAGTTTGCCCAGGCGGACAAGTGAAGTTTACTAGAGTAAGTGAAGTTATCTTCAATAGTGAAGTTTCGGCTAACGCCGAAGTGGGCAAACTTAACTTAACTTTTGCAAATGCAAAAACTTCACTGCAAAGCAACTTCACTTTGAACTTTAGTTCAAAACTTCACCGAACAAGTTGCATCTAAACCTTATATCCCTTAGATAAAATATTTTTTCAAAAATAGGAAAACAAATTTTTAAATCAGAAGTTGAATGGTATAAGATGGAGATGTTAAAAGTCGACGAGAATAAGAAAAAATATATAGGACCTTCTATTGCTTGCAGATGAGCAAGAAGATATGATAGACAAATATATTGATAGAGGAACTATGTTTATTTTAGTTGATGTTGGGGTGAAAGCCGAATGCGTTGTAACTGATGAAAGTAGTGGCGTTTTGGAAATAAAGAACATATGGTCTGTTTTGAAAAGAACCTCAAATAATAAATTGCGATTTGCCTGCACAAACCCTGCGAACATTATGCGTCTTCTATGGGGTGGCAAAATATAAAAATCTTTAGAAAGGTAATGAACGATGACAAAAAAACCAAAATTTAAAATGACAAAAATAGTTGCAATACATTACGCAAAGCTTGTGTTTCGCTCATTGCTTTTTGTTTTGGCAACAGTGAGTTACATATATAATAATTTAAACAATACAGGAAGTCCCTTTGGTGGATTTGAAAGTAATAGTTTTGTTTTAACTTTTATTTGGATAGTGTTTGTTGTTGAAATGTATCTTAGATTTTTTCCGGCAAGCCTTGAGAGCATGGGTTGCCAAAAACAGTTTGCGAAGAACTATATACCTATTTTAAAAGACGATAAACAAATAAAGAAAAGAGATAATTCTCACATATTGGTTGCAATATGCTGGCTTATTTTGAATGGCATATTTGGAGCACTTTATTTAATAGGCGTTTTTGACAGAGGATTAATGCTTCTTATAGCACTTTTATATTCGGTTTGCGATGTAATTTGCATCCTGTTTTTCTGCCCGTTTCAGACCTGGATTATGAAAAATAAATGTTGCAGTACCTGCAGAATATATAATTGGGACTATGCAATGATGTTTACACCCTTACTGTTTGTGAAAAACATTTACTCATGGTCGCTTTTTGGAATAGCTTTGATTTTGCTGATAAGGTGGGAATATATAGCACATAAATATCCTGAAAGATTTTCGGAGAATTGCAATGATTCGTTATCATGCGTGCATTGCAAAGAAAGATTATGCCATCACAAAGTTCAGCTTCAAGATTTCTTGATGAAAGGAAAGTTTAATCTGAAAGGGAACTTCTTATATAGGAAATACAGCGAGAAATATAAAGGACAATAATATTGCATTATTTTTGGTAAAATTTGATTTGTTTGTGTTAAAATGTGTTTATATATGGCTTTCGTGAAAGTAAGTGCGAATATGAGTATTATAATTAAGAATTTAAATAAAGAACGGAGGAAAAGCAACATGAAGTATTTTGTAGCAAAAACAAATGAAATAAACCCGGGTATTGAGTCTTTGGAGTGGGAAAAGGCGGAAATCGGGCATGTTGACACTGTTAATTGGGAAGGATGTTATCCAATACCCGAAACAACGTTTAAACTTTTGAGAGGTCCTGAGGGTTTCAGCGTTTTGATGCATACCAACGAAACAAACCTTAGGTCTGAAGAAAAATCGCATTTTGGTAGTATATGCTCTGATAGTTGCATGGAATTTTTCTATAAGCCAAGTCCGTGGGATGAAAGATATCTCAATTTTGAGGTGAACCCTGAGGGATATATGCACCTTGGAATAGGAAGTTCAAGATTTAACAGAACAAAAGTTGAAGATAACAGAGAAATTTTCGATATTGTTTCAATTGCGAATGACGGCGATTGGACTCTTAAATATTATGTTCCGGATAGCTTTGTTCAAAAGTTATATCCAAACCTTGTTGAGCTTTCAAGAGATAATTCAACATCAGTCGCAAAGGGGAACTTCTATAAATGTGGCGAAAAAACTGACCATCCGCATTACGCATCATGGAATGAAATCCCAACTAAAAAGAGCGATTTTCATGTTCCTGATTTCTTTGGACAAATTATTTTTTAAATTAGGGTGTATTTTTTATGATATGGGAAAATTTGAGAGAAGAAGAGTTTAAGGATGCGATAAAGGATTCAAAAGGTCTGTGCATTTTGCCGATTGGGTGTCTTGAAAAGCATGGTCAACATCTGCCTGTTGGCACGGATGTCATTCACATAACCGAGATTGCACGTCTTGCATCAGAAAAGGAAAAGGCGGTTGTTTTTCCAACGATGTATTTTGGTGAAAAGACGGGTGCGGGTGAATTTTTGGGAACTGTTATTTTTAGCCCTGAATTAAGACTTAAAATTTTGCAGGAAACCTGTCGTGAGATTTTCAGGAATGGCTTTAATAAAATTCTGATATATAACGGGCATGGCGGAAATCGTGATATGATTTCATTTTTTATGAGAAGTGTTTTGCTTGAAAAAACGCCATATAATGTTTTTGAATATAGCCTTGGTGCAGATTTTGCAACACCCAAGAAGTTGCTCAATAGGAAATTCAGCTATTTAACAACTGAAGACAGGCATATTTTGCAGGAATATACCGACCAAAAGAAACGCTATGGACATGCATGTTTTGTTGAAACAGGCTGGGTTTACGGAACAAGACCCGAGACTGTTCGCCTTGATAAAATCGGGCAAGAGAGCGGAGAGTCAACTCATCGGTTTGATGAGTTTTCCGTACGAAAAATTAACACGCCTTTTGAATGGATGGCGAATTATCCAAATTCATATCAGGGCGATATGCATGATGGTATGAACGAGAGAATTGCACGTGCAATGGTTGAATATTCGGTGGATTCGCTCGCTGAGGTTATTCTTTTTTTAAAGAACGAGACAATTTCTGCGGAATATAAGGCAGAGTGGCTTGAAAAACAGAAAGAACATGGTGAGGATTAGCGGTTATGGTTATAAGAAAGGCTTTTGAAACAGAACTTGACCGAATTATGGAAATATATGCCTTGGCGAGAAAATATATGGCTGAGAACGGCAACGCTGAACAATGGGGAACAACTCATCCGCCACGGGAAATGATTGTTGAGGACATCAGGCTTGGACAATGCTTTGTTGGAATTTGTGAGGATGGTCAGCCACATTGTGTTTTTGCATTTTTGTCGGGTGTTGACCCAACATATAACGTGATTGTTGATGGTGAGTGGCTGAATGATGAGGAATATCTCACAATACACAGAATTGCAAGCGATGGTAAATATCACGGAGTTTTTGCAGAGTGTATGGATTTTTGCAAGAAAAAGGCCAAAAATCTCAGGATTGACACGCATGAGAAAAATAAAACAATGCAACACGTTCTTCAAAAAAATGGATTTAAAAAGTGCGGAACAATATATCTTGAGGATGGCAGACCGAGAATTGCATATCAATTTGCCGTTAACGATTAGAGGAGAGATGGATTTTGACAAACATAATTTTAATAAGACACGGCGAAAGTGAAACAAATCTTACAAAAAGCTTCACGGGTCAACTTGATGTTCCGTTAACTGAACGCGGAAAAATGCAGGCAGAGGCAGTGGCAGAATATTTGGATCAATTTAAAATTGATATAATTTATGCAAGTCCTTTATCACGTGCCTATGAAACTGCAGAGGCTATTGCAAGAAGAAAAGACTGCAAATTGAAAATAAAAGATGCCTTTTGTGAAATTAATGCAGGGCTATGGCAAGGATTGACCTTTGATGAAATTTCAGAGAGATATCCTGATACATATAAATTGTGGAAAGAGGACATCGCAAGGGCCATTCCTGATGGCGGTGAGAGTTGTTTGCGTCTGTTTCAAAGAGTAACTGATGAGTTCAGAAGAATAATAGAAAAAAGGGATAAAAAAACTATTTGCATTGTTACGCATGCAACACCAATAAGAATGATGGAAAGCTATATGATTGCCGGAACTCTGGAAAAGGCTAAGGATATTTCATGGGTTCCAAATGCATCAGCATCGTTTTATTGCTATGATGGTGACTTTGTAACAATAAAAAGAGGAAATTGCGATTATTTGGGCAATATGATAACCAATTTACCAAACAATATTTAAGGAGAGGATAAAATGAGAGAGCTACTTGAAAAATCAGGCTTTAAAAATGAAGATATTGAATTTTTGCTGAGCGTTGACGAAAGCGTTGTTAAAAAGATTAAAGAGATTTCTGATGAATATCTTGCACAAGAGGACAGAACAATCTTTATGCCGTTTCTCGAAAGGGTGAGGGAGCTTGCGTGTGACGGGCTGTCACCCTATACTCTTGACTTGCTTTTTTGGATTTGTGCTGCTCCGACACTCAAGGAGGAATATATAAGTGCGGGCTATGGCGAGAAGCTTTTTTATGAGTTTATGGCGGATTTGACCTATAAAACCAATGAATGCAAAGCGGTTACTGGTATTTGCGGGATATTTAGTGTTTGGTATCGCCTCTTTTTCAGCCATCAACTGTTCCCTGCGGGCAGATTGAACTTCAATTTTAAGGAGCTTTTAGTTGATTATAGCTATGGCGATTATGAATTTAAAAAGGGTGACAGAGTTTTTGGTTGCCACATTCCGTCATCCGGCAAGCTGCTTCAGGAAGATGTTATGAACTCTCTCGACAGAGCATATAAATTTTTTAAGAAAAACTTTGGTCTTGAAGGAAATATTTTGCCTGTTATTTGCTCTTCGTGGCTTCTTTATCCACCATATCACGGCGATGTGTTTAGCGAAGGCTCGAATATATATAATTTTGCGAAGAATTTTGACATTGTTTCGTGGAGTGAAACCGAGGAGTTTCTGCAATGCACGCTTGTTTTTAACAAGATGTATGAGGGCAGAGACATGAAGGATTTGCCATCTGACACAACACTCAGACGTAATTTTATCAGATATTTTAAAGAGGGTAAAAGCTTTGGCTCGGGATATGGAATTCTTCTTTATGATGGTGAGAAGAAAGAGATAATTAATAAAAAATAAACAAGAAGGTATTAAAATGAAAATTAAAGGTGTTATTTTTGATGCCGACGGGACTTTGTTTGATTCAATGCCGAGTTGGAAAAATATTGGAAGACGGTGTCTTTTGTCGTTTGGTATCACCGGGATTGAGGAAGACCTTGATGAAATACTTTTTAAAATGTCGGTTGATGAAGCATGTGAATATGTTAGAAAACGGTTTTGTGTTCCGTGTGAGGCAGAACAGATAAAGGCGGAGGTTAAACGCCTTTTGAAAGGTTTATATGCAAATGAAATACCTTTTAAGGCGGGAGCGGAGGCGTTTCTCAAAAGACTTCGTGAAATGGGAATACCAATGTCCGTTGCAACGGCAGGCGAGCGAGAATTATTGACATCGGCGTTGAAAAGATATGGCGTTGAAAAATATTTTTCAGCAATTTTAACCTGTGATGAATTGAAAACAGATAAAACAAAACCTGAGATTTATTATTCAGCAGCTCGGATAATGAAAACAAAGCCTGAGGAAACCCTTGTTTTTGAAGATGCACTATATGCGATAAAAACTGCAAAGGATGCAGGATTTATTGTTGCTGGCGTTGAAGATGAAACGAGCTTGTGCCATAAAGAAAACATCATCAGCCTAGCCGATTTTTATATCAAAGACTTTACACTTGCGAACGATTTAATTGGTTAAAGAAAAATATTTTAAAAAAATTTAAAAAAGCACTTGACTTTATCGATTTAGTGTGCTAAACTAATAAAGTAACAAAAACAAAATGTTAAAGGAGATT
>JAZNGL010000024.1:0-3333 GCA_045576435.1 Clostridia bacterium | reverse complement strand
ACATGGCTACGATCCGACTTAGAGTTCAGGGGATACTTATTTTATTTGTAACAATTCCAATGTGGATTAATATGCTTTTAAGAACATATGCATGGATAAGCATTTTATCTGATAATGGACTTTTAAATGCACTTTTGGTTAAAATGGGATTTGAATCATTTAAAATTATGTATACAGATTTTGCGGTTATAATTGGTTTGGTTTGTAACTTTTTACCATTTATGATAATACCAATTCACACCTCGTTGAGTAAGATGGATAAGATGTATGTTGAGGCGGCATATGACCTTGGAGCAAATCCTGTGCAAACGTTTTTCAGAGTGGTTTTTAAACTTTCGATACCTGGCGTTTTAAACGGAGTTATTATGGTTTTTTTGCTTTCAATTTCAACATTTGTTATTCCAAAACTACTTGGCGGCGGACAATATGTGCTGATGGGTAATTTGATTGAGAGCCAGTTCATATCTGTTGGCGATTGGAACTTTGGAAGTGCTATATCGCTTGTTCTTGCAGTGATTATTCTGCTTGCAATAAGTTTCATGAAGAAGTTCGACACGGGCGAGAATTAATTGATAGGAGGAGAGATAATGAAACGTATATCAAAGCTTTCTATGGGTGCATATGTTTTTCTGTGCTTTGCATTTTTCTATCTTCCGATTTTGGTGACGGTTGTTTTTTCATTTAATTCATCAAAATCTTTGACTAATTTTACCGGATTTTCACTTAAATGGTATTCTGAATTGCTTTCAAACTCAGAGATAATGTCAGCAGTTTCGGTGTCTGTTACAATAGCAATTCTTGCAACAGCAATTTCAACAGTTCTTGGAACATTGACGGCGATTGGTCTTTCAAAGTGTAATAAACTTCTTAAAGAATGGATTTTGAATGTTAACAATATTCCTATTATGAATCCTGAAATTGTGACAGCAATAGGACTCATGATTCTGTTTTCGGCAATGAAGATTGAAAAAGGCTATTTAACGATGCTTCTTGCACATATATCCTTTTGCACGCCATATGTTATAACAAGTGTTTATCCTAAAATTCGTGAGCTAGATATAAATGTGGCAAATGCAGCGATGGACCTTGGTGCAACACCTTGGCAAGCGCTCACAAGGGTTATAATACCAATGATAAAACCCGGTATTTATGCGGGAATTTTGCTTGCTTTCACAATGTCGTTTGATGATTTTGTTATTTCATATTTTGTTAGCGGAAACGGTGTTATGAACATTTCAATTATTGTATATAACATGACAAAACGTACTAATCCAACAATTAATGCGCTATCTACGATAGTTATTATGGTTATAATGATAACCGTGCTAATAGTTAATATTATACCTAAATTCAAAAGAAAGAGAGTTATTGGAAATGAAAAGAATAATTAGTCTTGTTTTATGTTGCTTTGCGATTATGATGGTGCTTTCAGGCTGTGGCGAGAAAAAACAAAGCATTAAAGTATATAATGCAGGTGAATATATTGATACGGAGCTTATTGCTGAGTTTGAAAAGCAGAATAATTGCGACATTATATATGAAACCTTTGATTCAAATGAAACAATGTATACAAAATTGATGAGTGGAGAAAAGTATGATGTTTTGATCCCGTCAGATTATATGATTGAAAGGCTAATCAAGGAAGATTATCTCCAAAAACTTGATAAAAGCAAAATCAGTAATTATGAAGAAATAAATGAAAAACTTCTGGGGCAACCATTTGATGTTAACAATGAATATACGGTTCCATATTTTTGGGGGACTGTTGGCATTTTGTATGATAAGACAATTGTTGATGAGAAGGACCTTGCTTTAGGTTGGGAAATTCTTCGAAATGAGAAATATGCTGATGAAATCTATATGTATGATTCTGAACGTGATTCGTTTATGATTGCGTTAAAGGCACTTGGATATTCACTCAATACTTCAAACAAAGAAGAACTTGAAAAGGCATATGCTTGGTTGCTTGAACAAAATGAGAAAGTTAATCCAATATATATTGGCGATGAGGTTATCGACAGTATGATTTCGGGAAACAAAGCCATGGCAATTGTATATTCAGGCGATGCGGCATATATAATGTCTGAAAACGAGAATTTAGCCTATTATCAACCTGAGGAGGGTACAAACATCTGGATTGATGCAATGGTAATGACAAAGAACTGTGAAAAGACCGACCTTGCTCAAAAGTTTATGGATTTTATGACTAATCCTGAAAATGCTACGCGAAACTCAGAGGCGGTTGGCTATAGTTCACCTGTTAAGGTTGCCTTTGAAAAAATAAAAAATACAGTTTATGAGGGCATTGATTCTTATGTTCCAAGACAAGATAATGAAAATGATGAATTTTTCAGATATCAGGATCCTGAAACAAAGAAGTTCTGTGCAGAACTTTGGACAAAGGTTAAATCACATTAAAAAATAGAGGTGCAGTGGAATATGTATATAATTGCTGGACTTGGAAATCCCGGGCGCGAATATGTTGGAACACGCCATAATATTGGATTTGAAGTGCTTGATGCTGTGGCTGCAAAGTATGATATTTCAATAAAAAAAGCGAAATTCAATGCGCTTTTTGGTGAGGGAACAATAAACGGAGAAAAAGTGGTTTTAATTAAGCCGCAAACATATATGAATCTCAGTGGAGATAGTATAAGAGAATTTAAGGCTTGGTATAAAGTTGATGACTCTCAAATAATAATAATATATGATGATGTATCGCTCCCGATTGGCAAGCTCAGAATTCGTCCTAAAGGAAGTGCGGGCGGTCACAACGGGATAAAAAGCATAATATATCAGCTTAAAACAGACGAGTTCCCAAGAATCAGGGTTGGAGTCGGAAAACCGGAAAATCCTGAATATGATTTGGCGGATTATGTTTTAGGTAAGTTTGGGAAAAAAGAAGTCGAGATTCTTGTTCCTGCAGCTGTTAAAGCCGCAGAAGCGGTTGGCATGATAATAGATGAGGGCATTGAAAAGGCGATGTCATCATATAACTGAGTGATAAAACACGAGGTGATTATTTTCGGATGAGCGGATTTTTAAAGATTTTAGACGACTCGGCAGATTTTAATGAAATAATTGAGGGGTTGAAACATGGTCAAACCCCTCTTAGTGTTATGGGTGTCAGCGATTCAGTGCGGTCACACCTTATTTTTTGTATGTGCAAAAAAATGGGAAAAAAGGCGTTTGTTATTGCTTCGGATGATGTTCATGCAAAGGCAATTTGTGAGGACATGCGATTCTTTTTTGATGAAAAGGTTTTGTTTTTTCCAAGCAGGGATTTAATGTTTTATGATATTGAAGCTGCAGCAAGTGATATAAAAAAACAAC
>JAZNGL010000023.1:0-15730 GCA_045576435.1 Clostridia bacterium | reverse complement strand
GCCCTGTTTTTCATTTGTAAATATAATGTTATTGAATTATGCTATAAAATATGGTATAATTAAACTGTAAATTATTAGAAACATTTTGAAAACTGTCAAATAACTGTCAAGGAAAAAATAAAGTCTTGAAATCCTTGATATTACAGGGGTTTGAGATATTAACTAAATGTCATCTAAACCGTTCGACTCTTCCACAAAAACGACAGTTTTCGTAAGGAAGCTGTCGTTTCTTTTTTGTTCTATTCACTATTCACTATTCTCTATTCGCTTTTCACTCATCTCTAAAAAACTGTCGTTTCCAGATAATAAATAAGAGAGAAGAGAAATTTTGTCTACGCAAAATATTTTGTTTTCCTCTGCATATGTTTTGACCACATTGCGGCTTTTTGATTGTTTATTACCTTGTCAAATCAACTTCCGATGCAAGTTTATTAATATGTTCTTTTAAAACAATATTTATATATTGAGATAAAGAGCGGTCGTCATTTTCTGCAAACACTCGTAGTTTTTCAAGAATGTCGTTATCAATGGTTATACTGATTTTTTCTCTTAATGGTTTCAAATTCCTCACCTCTAGAATTATTATATACAAAATTCGCACAAAGTATTGACAAATATTACAAAGTAGGATAAAAAACTACTAATAGAAGCAGATAAACTTTTTATGACTTGATTTAATAAATTAACAAAAGGGGGATTTAGAATGGCTTGGGTGATCTTTATATTGTCATTTGTGGTTGCTGGAATAATTTGTCATTTAATGAACAAAAATAGCATAGGAACGAATTATGCATACATAAAACGCTATGTTATTGTATGGATAATTGTTATTGCAATTTTAGCCGGACTTTCAATGAAGCTCGGATTAATTTAGAATAAAACGTATTACTCATTAAATTTTCTGCATCTATTTTGTACTTGAAAGACACAAAAACACACTGCAATTGCAGTGTGCTTTTTTTTGTAACGAAAACCACGCGATAGTCGCGTGGTTCAAAAAAGGTTTACCGATGAACAAAATCCTCCGAATATGCTATAATAGATTTGACCTGCCAGTCAAAATAAAAAAGCATATGAGGAGGATTTATCTATGAAAAAGGAAGTCATAGACACAAATAGTTTAGCACATACGAAATGGAATTGCAAGTATCATATAGTGTTTGCACCAAAATACAGACGAAAGGTGTTCTTTGAAGAAAAGCGTCTTGAAGTAAGGGAAATATTAAGACAATTATGCCAATGGAAAGGTGTGGAAATAATAGAAGGGGAAGTCTGCCCAGACCACATACATCTGCTATTGAGCATCCCGCCCAAAATGAGCATTTCGGGATTTAATGGACTTTCTTAGTTTGACAAATGATGCTTGATGTGTTACAATATAATGAAGTATAAATATTTGTAAAAACTTGATGAGGAGCACGGCTTGATGAAATTTGTTATGGACTGTCTTAAAGTAAATAAAAACGGTAATCTTGAGATTGGCGGATGCGATGTTAAGGAGCTCACAAAGAAATATGGAACTCCTGCATATATAATGGATGAAAACTGCATAAGAGAAAATTGTCGTCAATATATCAGAGCGATAAATGAATATTATGATGGAAATGGTATTGCGTTATATGCCAGCAAAGCGCTTTCTTGCCTATATATGTATCGCATAATGAAAGAAGAGGGAATGGGCGTTGATGTTGTTAGTGGCGGTGAACTTTATACTGCCCTGAAGGCAGGATTTTCCGCTGAGAAAATATATTTTCACGGCAACAATAAGTCCGAAGAGGAACTGCTATTTGCGATAACAAGAGGTGTTGGCAGAATTGTTGTGGATAATGAAGAGGAGCTTAATATGCTTGATAAATTATCCGCTGAAAATGGCATAAAAACCAAAATCCTTTTTAGAATTAAACCGGGTGTTGATGCACATACGCATGATTTCATCAAAACGGGGCAGATTGATTCAAAGTTTGGTTTTGCTTTAGAAACAGGCGAAGCAGAAGAGATAATCAAAAAAGCAAATGAATTGAAAAATGTTGAAATTGTTGGTATCCATTGTCATATTGGTTCACAGATTTTTGATATTGAGCCGTTTGAAGCAGCAGCCGAAATAATGATGAATTTTATTGGCGATTTGAAAGAAAAACATAATGTGGAAATTGCCGAACTTAATCTTGGTGGCGGTTTTGGTATAAAATATGTTGAATCAGATAAACCTGTTGAATATGGAGAATATATAAAGGCAGTTTCAAAGGTGATAAAAAGAGTTGCAAAAGAAAGACAGATTAGTGTTCCATATGTTATCATGGAACCGGGTAGGTCTATTGTGGCGTCTGCCGGATTGACAGCATATAAGGTTGGTTCAGTTAAGGAAATTCCGAATGTGCGAACATATGTCTCTGTTGATGGCGGCATGGGTGACAATCCAAGATATATTCTTTATAATGCTGAATATGATGCTCTCCTTGTTGAAAAACCGCTTGCGGAAAAAACAAAAAAGGTTACAATAGTTGGAAAGTGTTGTGAATCGGGGGACGTTCTGATTGAAGATATAAAAATGCCCGATATAAAAAAAGGAGATATTCTTGCAGTTTTGGCAACGGGTGCATATAATTATTCAATGGCAAGCAACTATAACCGCATACCAAAACTTCCGATTATAATGACGGCAAATGGTGAGGATACTCTTGCGGTTAGGCGCGAAACCTATGAGGATTTAATAAGAAATGATATTTAAGCAGAAGGGATTGGCAAGGTTATGATAAACAGATTGCAACGTTGGTTTGGCAATGGTTGGTTTGGTATTGCAGAATTGTTAATGACGGTTTTTTGTGTGTTTTTCTCGTTGTCTGTTCACGAGTTTGCACATGGTTATGCGGCATATAAATTAGGTGATAGCACTGCTAAAAATATGGGTAGATTGAATATTAACCCAACAAGTCATCTTGACCCGATTGGTGCAATATGTTTGTTTTTGTTTGGCTTTGGCTGGGCAAAGCCTGTGCCGATTAATGTGAGCAATTTCAGACGCGATAGGATGAAATCAGGGATGGTTGTAACCGCAATTGCGGGGCCTTGTGGAAATCTTGTGATAGCGTTTCTTTCGTTATTGCTGATTTTTGTTCTTTCGGCTTTTGTTCGTGTTTCGGGAGAAGGAATTTCAGGAACAATATATAGTGTTATAGTTTTGTTGTTATCAACGCTTGTGACGATGAATATTAGCCTTGCGGTGTTCAATCTGATACCAGTCCCACCGCTTGATGGTTCAAAAATCCTTAATGCGGTTTTACCTTCGAGAATATATTTCAAGATAATGGAATATGAACGCTATGGCTTTTTAATACTGCTAATTTTAATAAACACGCCGTTTTTCAGCAGAATACTGTTTTGGCTGGTGAATGCAATATATTCGTTGTTTATATTTATAATAGAGCTTATTCCCTTTTTATAAATAACAGAAGAAGAAATAATAAATAAAGGTGTATTTATGGAACAACTTTCATTTAAATTAGATAAATTTGAGGGACCGCTTGACCTTCTTTTGATTCTCATTAAGAAAAACAAGGTGAGCATTTATGATATACCAATTGCGGAAATATTGGACCAATATATGGAAGTTATGCAGCAAATGGAAGGGCTTGACCTGGAACTGTCGAGTGAGTTTTTAGTGATGGCGGCGACTTTGTTGCAGATTAAATCAAAAATGCTTTTGCCGTCTGATGGGCCTGAGGAAGAGGAGGACCCGAGAGCTGAGCTTGTTAGACGATTGGTTGAATACAGCAGAGTGAAAGAAACTCTTGAGTTCTTACGTGAGCATGAAAATAAAGGTAATGAAATGTTTTTCAAACTTCCGGATGTTATTGAGCGGCCCCCTGCGGTGTTTGATTATTCGGTTTTAACAATTGAACGATTATTTGAAGCCTATCAGGATTCGTTTTCAAAGCTTGAACGCAAGCTTCCACCGCCTAAACGCTCATTTTCAGGAATTGTTGGGCATGAGAAAGTGTCGGTTAAAGAGCGAGTTCTGAAAATCTGGCGTGGACTCATTGACCGAAGCAGGATTCTTTTTAAGGATATTTTTAAGGGGGCAAAGTCAAGAGCAGAGGCGGTTGCATCGTTTTTGGCGGTGCTCGAATTGATTAAATTAAATAAAATTAAAATTGAGGGCGGAACAGGCACAAAAGATGATTACATGGTGAAGCGTGTTTCAGATGATGACAACTTCAATTTTGAGGAAATTGAAGAATAGAGTGAGGAATAAAAATGAGATTAAATGAGGCAGAGGCAATTATAGAAGGTGTTTTATTCGCTGCAGGAGATGCAGTGGAACTTGAAAAAATCGCTGATATACTCGATATAGATAAAAAAAGCACAAGAGCTATTATCACATCTCTTGCAGATAAATATGAAATTGAGAACAGGGGCATTAAAATAATTCGTCTTGAGGATTCATATCAGCTTTGCACAAAACCTGAATATCATGAGCAAATTGCAAGACTTGCGGAACCAAGAAGAAGTCAAACGCTATCAAATGCGGCAATGGAGGTTTTGTCAATTGTGGCATATAAACAACCGGTCACACGTTCTCATATTGAACAGGTGAGAGGTGTTTCGTGCGATACGTTAGTTAACAAGTTGATTGAAAAAAATTTCATTCAGGAGGTTGGCAGACTTGATGCGCCGGGTAGACCAATGCTTTTTGGAACAACTGAGGAGTTTTTGAGATGCTTTGGATTAGAGAGCGTTACGTCACTTCCGAACTATGATTCAATAAGAGCGGGCGAGGCACCTGAACAGAGCCTGGAAAATATTGATATTGAAAATGATGCAGATACCGAGAGCTTGATTGGAATTGTGGCGGATTGATGCTTTGAAATATTTAATAATTCGGTGATTATATGATAATTTTTTGGATTGTTTTAGCGTTAATCATAGGGTTTTTGGTAATTATTCTTTTTACTGACACAAAGTTGATTTTAAAATATCGTGATGGAAATCTGGCAATCATAATTAAAAACACTTTTTTGCGAATCAAGATCAACCCCCAAAGATTGGCCGAATTTCGAAAAAAAGAAAATAAAAATGATAAAAAAGATGAAGCAACTGAAGAGAATGGTATTTTTAAAAAAATAGAGGAACTTAAGAGTAAATATAATAAATCTAAAGAAATGATAGAGGTCTTTGCAGAGTGCATGAAATATAAAATTTCATTTTCTGAAATTCATATATATGTGCAATACGGCACGGGAAATGCGGCAACAACAGGGATGGCATATGGGGCAATCTGGACACTCATAGGAAATGTTTATTCATATCTGTGCCGACATTTTTCTATAACCTTTCCCGATGTGGTGCTTGATGCAGATTTCAATGGAAAGCCCGTATTCAAAGCCGATATTGAAGGAATAATAAAACTTAAGTTTGTGCATATTATAATTGCGACAATACGCAGTTTAAAAATATATAAGAAACATAAAAAGGAAGTGTGATAAAAATGGCAGAACAACATCCAATTCAAGGTTTAATGTACACAGCAATGCAAAGTATAAGAGATATGATTGATGTTAACACAATCGTTGGCGATGCAGTTCAAACCCCTGACGGAACGGTTATTATACCAATTTCAAAGGTTGGTTTGGGCTTTGGCGTTGGTGGTTCAGATTATGCGTTGCCGCAAGCTAAGGGAAACACCGAGAACGATAAAAGTATGTTCGGTGGCGGTGCAGGTGGCGGCGTTTCAATTACACCTGTTGCATTTATGGTGGTTGGCAAAGGCCAGATAAGACTCATGCCTGTGAATCCTGAATCTAATGTTTATGACAGAATTTTAGATATGGTTCCTGTTGCAATTGATAAACTCACTGAGGGGATTACTGCGTGGAAGACCAAAAGGGATAAGAAAAAATCCGGAGTTGAGTGCGAGATATACCCAACATTCGATAGTGGCGAAGAAGAATAACTGAAAAAAGATGCTTAACAATTCAACGGAAACATCCCGTTGGATTGTTAAGCATGCATATACATATTTGGAGGACAGTGCCTTGGAGAAGCTTCTGATTATTGATGGAAACAGTATTTTAAATCGTGCATATTACGGAATACGTATGCTTAATGCACCAGATGGAACCCCGACCAATGCGGTTTATGGGTTTTTAAATATATTGTTTAAATATCTTGAAGAGGATATGCCTGATTATTTATGTGTTGCGTTTGATGTTAAGGAAAAAACATTCAGACACAAAATGTATGATTTATATAAGGCTCAGAGGAAGCCTGCTCCTGAGGACTTTTTAGTGCAACTTCCAATAATGAAGGAAGTTCTTAGTGCCATGAACTGCGTTTGTCTTGAAAAAGGCGGATATGAAGCAGATGATATCATTGGCACGGTTTCAAGACTTTGTGAGGAAAAGAACATTGAATGTTCAATACTCACGGGAGATAAGGATGATTTGCAACTTGCATCAGAAAAAGTTAAGGTTAAATTGGTTGTAAGCCGTATGGGAAGCACAACAACCACAGTTTATGATGCGGATGAAGTTGTTGAAAAATATGGAGTAACACCGACGGAGTTTATTGATGTTAAGGCACTTATGGGTGATTCATCAGATAACATCCCCGGTGTTAAAGGCATTGGTGAAAAAACAGCATTTTCGCTCATTTCACAGTATAAAGGGCTTGATGAAATTTATGAACAAATCGACACGATTGATGTCACACCATCGGTTCGCAAAAAACTTGTGGAGGGTAAAGAGGATGCATATCTTAGCAAAACTCTTTCGGTGATTGACAGATTTGTCCCAATGGGAATAAGCTTTGAGGATTGTCGAATGGGAGAATATAACCGCGAAAAGCTTGCTGACCTTTTTGTGAAGCTTAATTTCAAATCGTTTTTAGAAAAGCTTAATTTGAAAGAGAATGTTCAAAAAAACACAGTTGAATTTGACGGCCAATGCCGTGAGGTTGATGAAGAAACCTTTTTGAATATTATTGGAAAAAAAGAAATCGCTATATATCGGTTTTATGCCGATGAAAAAGAGCTTGCGATTACAGATGATGGTAAGGATTTAGTTTGCCTAAAAAATGCGAGCGAGAATGTGATTAAAGCTTTTTTTGAGGGCAAGATTAAAAAAGTTGGTTTTGGAACAAAAGATGATATTTTATATTTAAAAAGCATAGACATTGAATATAACGAGCGTTGTTTTGATGTTGAAATTGCGGCATATATCCTTGACCCAACGCGTTCTGCCTATGATTTTGAGGGGCTCGCACTCGAGTTTCTTGGAATAACTCTATTTTCGAATAATGAGGATGAAAATGGGCAGCTTTCATTAGATTTTGACGAAAATTCGAACAATAGAATAGCAGATGAGCTTTTTTGCACGTTTGAATTATGGCAACTTTTCAAGAGAAAACTTGAAGAAAACGGACAGCATAATCTATATTATAACGTGGAGCTCCCGCTTGTCGAGGTGCTTGCAGATATGCAGCATACAGGAGTTTTTGTTGATAAAAAATCACTTATTGAGTTTGGCGATTCAATGAAAAAAAGCATTTTGGAATATGAAAATAAAATATATGAATTTGCTGGCAGACAGTTTAATATAAATTCTCCAAAACAACTTGGAGATGTGTTATTTGAGGATTTAAAATTGCCTCATGGCAAGAAAACTAAAACAGGATATTCAACCGGAGCAGATGTTCTTAAAAAATTGAAAAATGTGCATCCCATAATTAAATGTGTTTTGGAATATAGAAGTCTCACAAAACTGAAATCAACATATGTTGACGGGATGTTGCCTGTTATAAATGAAAAAACGGGGAGGATTCATTCTAATTTCAATCAGACAGTAACAGCAACAGGAAGAATAAGCAGCGCAGAGCCAAATCTTCAGAATATTCCCGTTAGAACTGAGCGTGGCAGAGAAATGCGCAGAATGTTTATTGCGGAAGGCGATAGAGTTCTGGTTGATGCTGATTATTCACAAATTGAATTGAGGGTGCTTGCCCATATTGCAGATGATGAAAATATGCGAGACGCCTTTAAAAGCGGAACCGATATTCACACGCAAACGGCATCACAAGTGTTTAATGTGCCGCTTGAAGATGTGACGTCTTCGATGCGTTCGGGGGCAAAAGCAGTTAATTTTGGGATAGTTTACGGCATTGGTGAGTTTTCGCTTGCACAGGATTTAAAAATAAGTATTAAAGAGGCAAAACAATATATTGAGGGATATCTTGAAACATATCCGTCAATTAAAAAATATATGGAAAAAACAGTCGCAGAGGGCAGAAGTTTGGGATATGTTTCGACAATTCTCAACAGAAGAAGATATCTGCCGGAACTTCGGGCAAGCAATAAAATAACACAGGCTTTCGGCGAGAGGGTTGCAATGAATGCACCGGTTCAAGGCTCTGCGGCAGATATAATAAAGCTTGCGATGGTTAATGTTTACAAAAGATTAAAAAACGAAGGCTTAATGTCAAAACTGATTTTGCAGGTGCACGATGAACTGATTGTTGAGGCAGAACCAAGCGAGGTTTCAATTGTTGAAAAAATTCTTGTTGAAGAGATGGAGAGCGCAATTGAAATCACAGTTCCGCTTAAGGTTGATATGAATAGCGGGAAAACTTGGTATGATACGAAATAAGGTTTGGAGATACAAATGAAAATAATAGGTATAACAGGGGCAACCGGTGCAGGAAAAAGCTCGGTTTGTGCAGAACTTAAAAAAAGAGGCGCAGATATTATTGACGCAGATGATATTTCGCGTATGGTCACAAAAAGTAACGGTGCGGCATTTAATGAGGTCGTGGAATTCTTTGGCATTGGGATTCTTAATGAGGACAATGAAATTAACCGTTCGATGCTTGGCGGGATTGTGTTTAACGACCCGGCAAAACTAAGTGCGCTTAATTCAATTGTGCATAAGCATGTTTTTAAAGAAATGCAAAAAAGACTCATGGAATGCGAAAAAGATATAGCTGTTTTGGATGTTCCCTTATTGTTTACCAATGATTTTCCAATAAAATGTGATTTGACAGTTGCGGTTGTTGCAGACCCGAAGATTCGTCTGGAGCGGATAATTAAACGCGATAACATAAGTCGAGAAGCGGCGATTGATAGAATGAAAAATCAATTGAAGGATGAAGAATATTGCAAACTTGCAGACGTTTGTTTTGAAAATGATGGGGATTCCGAGAAAATTAAAGATTTTGTGGATGAGCTTTTGAATATAGAATAAATTCAGGATTGAGGATTGTTTAAGGTGAAAAGAAATAGAGGCTGTATTAGGCCGTTTATTATAATAATTTTTGCAATATTGATATTATATTTCATGGTTGGCGATGGTAAAGAAAAAGTCGCAAAAATGATATATCCCATAAAGTATGCAGAGTATGTTGGAAAATATGCCGAGGAATATAATTTGGATAAATATTTGGTTTATTCTGTTATAAAAGTTGAAAGTAATTTTGAGCCCGATGCAACTTCGACAGTTGGAGCGAAAGGCTTGATGCAACTTATGGATAAAACGGCGGAGGAGTGTAATAAAAAGGAAGGGTTTGGATATAATATACCCCAAGACCTTTATGAACCGCAAAAAAACATACGGATGGGATGCTATTATTTAAGAAGCCTGCTTAATACATATAAAAATGTTGAGCTGGCGGTTACGGCATATAATGCGGGAACAGGAAATGTTCGAAAGTGGTTGAAGGATGAGAATTTGTCAGATGGTGATGGAGGACTCACAACTATACCATATTTCGAAACAGAGCAGTATGTTAAAAAGGTTTTGAAAGCCTATGATAGATATACAAAAATATATAAGGAAGGTAGAATATGATGAAAGACACCCTATTATATGAGAGAAAAAACGGTTTTGCTGATATAAGCGAAGCTGATAAAAAAGGGGTTTTTGACTTTTGTGAGGATTATAAAAGAGCAATAACAAAAGCAAAAACTGAACGTGAATTTTGCACCCTTGCAATAGAGGTTTTGAAAGAGAATGGATTTGAGGCTCTGGAAAACAAATCGAGTTTGCATGTGGGAGATAAGGTTTTTTCAAACAATCGCGGGAAAGGCGTTTTTGCAGCAGTTATAGGTAGCGAACTTTTAGAAAAAGGTGTTAATATTGTTGGTGCACACATAGATTCGCCAAGACTTGATTTAAAATCAAATCCGCTTTATGAAGATAGCGGAATGGCATATTTTAAAACACATTATTATGGTGGAAACAGAAAATATCAGTGGTTAAGCATACCGCTTTCACTTCATGGAGTTGTTTTTAAAGCTGACGGAACAAAGGTTGAGGTATCAATAGGCGAGAATGAAAATGATCCGATTTTTTGCATTCCTGACCTTTTGCCGCATTTGGCACAGCAATATGAAGCAAAAAAAGTTTCTGAAGCATTTGAAGGTGAGAAACTTAATGTTATTATAGGCAATATTGAATGCGAAGAGGCAGATAAAGAAAAAGTAAAATATGGTGTTATGAAGCTTCTTAATGAGAAGTATGGAATTTGTGAAAGCGATTTAATGAGCAGCGAGCTTGAACTTGTTCCGGCGTTTTCTGCTCGTGATACAGGTCTTGACAGAAGCATGGTTGCAGCATATGCTCATGATGACAGAGTTTGTGCATATACTGCACTCAGAGCCATTATTGATGCGAAAAATCTCAAAAAAACAGCAGTTTGTTTGCTTGTTGATAAAGAAGAAGTTGGCAGCATGGGTAATACGGGAATGCAATCCAGATATTTTGAAAACATGCTTGCAAAATTATGCAATCTGACAGAAGAGGGATATAGTGATTTAAAAGTGCGTGATTGTTTATCAAATTCAACATGCCTTTCTGCTGATGTTAGCACTGCATATGATTCGAATTTCCCTGAAACTGCAGATAAACGTAACATTGCTTTTGTGAATTGCGGATTGATGCTTATGAAATATACAGGTGCAAAAGGAAAGAGCGGAGCAAGCGACGCAAGTGCGGAGTTGGTTTCAAAAATAAGAGGAATTTTTGAAGCAAATGGCGTTTTATGGCAGATGGGAGAGCTTGGAAAGGTTGATTTGGGAGGCGGCGGAACAATTGCACAATATGTTGCCAATCTTGATGTAGATGTTATTGATTCAGGAGTACCGCTTCTTGGTATGCATGCGCCATATGAGATTGCAGGAAAATTAGATATTTTCATGGCATATAAAGGATATAAAGTGTTTTTCGAGAACTAATATTAAAGAAAAGAGTAAGACGAATTTTCGTCTTACTCTATCTGGATTCGACATTTAGAAACGGTTAGAAAATAAAAAATTAAAAAATTTGTTTGATTTGTATTGACAAATAATATGATGTGTGATATCATGTTATGAGTTGGTGATGCAGACGAGCCGGAGTGGCGGAATTGGCAGACGCCCAGGACTTAAAATCCTGTGGGATTAATTTCCCGTACCGGTTCGACCCCGGTTTCCGGCACCATTACTAAACTATATATCGCGGGGTGGAGCAGCTTGGTAGCTCGTCGGGCTCATAACCCGAAGGTCGCGTGGTTCAAATCCCGTCCCCGCAACCAAAAAGAAGACACCTTCAGGTGTCTTTTTTTCGTGCAAAATAGACTCTTGGTTTTCCTTGAAGTTTGGTTTTAGCTATGGTCTATATGATTTTGAAGTTTTCACAAGGCTTTCATAGCTTTTTATGTTGACATAGTCTTGTTTTAATGATATTATTTACTTATAAAAATTGTGTTAAAATAGCAATTTTAGATATTTTTATGAGTTGCCTTTTAAACAGGGCAAAGGGGTGTTTTTCGATGTAAGACCTCCATGACGAGAGCGGACATAGGGAAAGAAACACCAGCTTTTTATTATTAAGAAAGGAAAAAGGCTTGCTATGTGCCTTTGAAGATAATTATGCTTGCTATTAAAAATGCTGTAATAGTAATGACGGATCACTATATTCCTGATGGTGTTATTATTATTGAAGGAGATAAAATTGTTGATTTTGGTAAAAAACTCCCTATACCTGACGAAGCACAGGTTGTTGATGCAAAAGGACTATTTGTTGGTCCCGGACTTATAGATATTCATACTCATGCTGATGGGAATACATATTTTCATGATGACCCTGTTAAGTGTTCTGAAACACTTCTTGATCATGGTGTGACCTCGGTGCTTCCTGCACTGTTTTACAGCATGAATAAAGAGGAGCATCTTGATGCAATAAAAAATATCGTGATGCTATTGCTGCAGGTGATTGCAAAAACATTATCGGCGTTTATATGGAGGGACCATATCTTAACCCTGATTTCGGTTGTGATAAGGAAAAAAACGTATGGAAAGATGCCATTGTCGAAAAAGATTATGCCGAGGTTGTTAATGCAGCAAAGGGTTTTGCCAAGGTTTGGTGTGTGGCGCCTGAACGCGAAGGAATTGTCGATTTTGTAAAATATGTCAAACGAGAAATTCCTGAAATTGTTTTCTCTGTTGCTCATTCAGAAGCGACTCCCGAACAGATTGAAGTTTTGATGCCTTATGGATTGAAGTTGGGCACTCACCACACAAACGCAACCGGAACACTTGAAAACTATCCTGAAGTACGCGGCGTTTGTGTTGATGAAACAGTTAATTACAACAATGATATTTACGCAGAGCTTATCTGTGATTCTATGGGCGTTCACGTACACCCATATATGATACGCCTGGTGAAACAAATCAAGGGGCGGGATAAGATAATCCTGATTGCTGATTCATTTGTTGCCGATGGACCTCCTCTTCCAGGACTTGAAGAGGCGCACGACATCAATTTTGATTGGGGTGGCGATATTGCCGGCAGTAAGCTAACGCTTGATGTAGCCTGTCATAATATGATGATTCATACCGGTGGTTCTGTGTGTGATGTGTTTAGCTATGCCTCCACCAATCCTGCTAAATTACTTTCTCTCTGTGACAGAGGAAGTGTTGCAAGGAGCAAGCGCGCAGATCTTGTGTTTGTTGACTACCAATTTGACGTAAAACATGTCATTTTGGGTGGTGAGCAGATAAAATAAAGTTAAAATAATGATATTAGAAACTGCATTTTAGCTCATAAATAAAAAACTTAAAAAGCTCTTGACAATTTAAAAAAATAGGTATATAATTGTATTAATTTTAGAGAAAGGAAGAATCGCATATGACTATAAGGCATATTAATATTATGAATAATCGATTTTACTTTAGCCATCCATGCGGTTTTTCAGTCTTTGCAAAAGCGCATTAATTCGATGGCTTATTCGCCGTTGACTTGATGGCAGGCACAAAGTGAAAATGAAGTCCGCATGGATGTTTGATTTTAAATCAAAATCATGCGGACTTTTTGTTTTACCTAAAAATACTGCCAAAAAGAGTAACACAGCATCGATTCGGTTTAATATTTGGGTAAAGTCTGTAACGCCGGACTTTAAACAAAGCGGAATATTTTGAAAGGAGAACCTAAAATGTAGCTTAAAGAAAGACGAAAGCTTTAAAAATGACCAATTTGTAACAGATGCAGATTGAAAATTGTGGAGGCAGACGATGACACGGAAGTATGTGAAATGCTGATAAGGGAAGGCTGATTAAATACTCCAGACGTGTTATGAACGGAGCAATGTTTACCTAAGCAGATTTTAATTTTGCAGTTACATATCATATTGACAAATAGAAAGGATTGATTTTAATGAAAGTATCAGAAAACAGAATTTATAACCCGAAAATAGAATGTATGGATAGGGGGTCCATCAAAAAAATACAAGATGAAAGACTAGTTAAAACAGTTGCTCATGTATATAACAATGTACCCATGTATAAAAAGCGTATGGATGAGGCAGGGGTAAAGCCTGAAGATATTAAAGGAGTTGACGATTTGCACCTTCTCCCATTCACAAATAAGACGGACCTTCGTGATGAGTTCCCTTATGGATTGCTTGCGGTTCCACAAGATGAAATTGTTAGAATTCAGGGTTCATCGGGAACAACAGGAAAACCTATTGTTTCAGGATATACACAAAATGACGTTGATGTTTGGACGGAAATGGTTGCCCGTTCGCTTACTGCCGCAGGAGCGGGGAAAGAGGATAAGGTTCAGGTTACATATGGATATGGCTTATTCACAGGTGGACTTGGTGCTCATCAGGGAGCATCTGCAGTTGGTGCAATGGTAATTCCAATGTCAAGTGGAAACACGCAAAGACAGCTTATGATGATGCATGACCTTGGCGCAACAATGCTTTGCTGTACTCCGTCATATGCAATTTATCTCGGCGAATCCTTAAAGGAAATGGGATATGACCCAAAAGAATTCAAATTGAAATCAGGTTGCTTCGGTGCAGAGCCTTGGACGGAGGAAATGAGAGAAAAGCTTGAGAGCTTATTTGATATTAATGCATACAATATTTATGGTCTTACTGAAATTGCAGGGCCGGGGGTTGCCTTTGAATGTAGTGCAAAAAATGGCATGCACATAAACGAAGACCAGGTTATTGCCGAGATAGTAAATCCGCAGACAGGAGAAGTGCTTCCTTATGGCGAAAGTGGTGAGCTTGTATTCACAACAATCACAAAAACAGGAATGCCAATGATAAGATACCGCACTCACGATATTTGTACCTTGGATGCGACCCCTTGCGCTTGTGGCAGAACTCATGTGAGAATGAGCAGAATAACAGGCAGAACAGACGATATGCTTATTATCCGTGGCGTAAATGTATTTCCAAGCCAGATTGAAGAAGTTTTGCTTCGCATCCCCGGTGTTTCACCACACTATATGCTTGTTGTTGACAGAGTTAATTCAACCGACAGACTCGAAGTTCAGGTTGAGCTTACTGATGAAATGTTCTCCGATACAGTTTCAGATATTGAGAAAGTTCAAGGCAAAATCACAGAGCAAATCAAGTCGGTTGTTGGTGTTGCAGCTATCGTTAAGCTTGTTCCACCAAAATCAATTCCCCGTTCTGAAGGGAAAGCAAAAAGAATAATTGATAATAGAGGACTTACTAAATAAGGAGGATTTTTATTATGTTTATTACACAAATTTCAGTTTATCTTGAAAATAACAAGGGTACACTTCGCACCCTGACGAAAGTATTAGCAGGAAACAATATTGATATTTTAGCGCTTTCTATTGCAGATACCACAAATTTTGGTATTATTCGACTCATTACAAGAGAAGAGGATACAGAGTGTGCAGTTAAAGTGCTTCGGGAAAATGCTTTTATTGCAAAGAAAAGTAGCGTTACTTGCATTGCCGTTCCAAACAAACCTGCAGGACTTGATGGCGTGCTTGAAATTGTTGAAGATACGAACCTTTCCATTGAATATATGTATTCTCTTAATTACAATATTGGAAATAAAGCGCTTATTGTTTTAAGATTATCGGCGGAAAATATGGAAAAAGAACAAATTGCAGAATTGCTTTTGAATAAGGGCGTAACCTTAGTTAAGCAAGAAGAAATAAATATTTTGTAGCAGATATTCTTGCAAACTTTTATAGACAAAAATATTCCACTTTAAATAGCTTTACAAAACAAATGACAGAGTGTATAATATAAAACAAGAAGTTTGTCAGATGAATTTCTTTAAATTTGTTATGGAGTGTGATAGAATTGAAACTGATTATCAAGGAAAATTACGAAGAATTGAGCACATGGGCTGCTCAGCATATTGCAGATGCTATCAATAATCATAAAGAGGATCGTCCATTTGTTCTCGGAAGTCGGAGGCCAAGCGGTC
>JAZNGL010000022.1:0-11325 GCA_045576435.1 Clostridia bacterium | reverse complement strand
CATTTTTGTATTCCTTGATATGTCTGTATTCTCTGGGCATAAAAAATCCTCCTACGGTTTTCTTTATTATACCATAGGAGGGTTCTTTTTTCTATTGTCCGTTTTTACTGGTTCTGTTCATATTGGTAAGGTATTTTAACTTTTTAAATTATTTCACACTGCCATCTGCATTAAATAATGGAAGAGGTGCGAGATAGATTATGTCATCACGACCGATTGCATCGCCTTCGGCAAGAACTGCCATCTTTCCAACAATGTTTCCGCCAGCTTGTTCAACAAGTGCACAGAGTGCATTAAGAGATTCACCGGTGCTGATAACATCATCAACAATGAGAACACGTTTTCCGCGCATAGCCTCGGCATCATCACCATCAATGCAGAGCGTTTGCTTTTTTTCTGTTGTGATTGAGTTAACAGAAACGGTAACAATATCATCCATATAAAGCTTTGGAGCTTTTCTTGCCAATATGTAATTGTTTGCGTTTGATTGACGTGCCATTTCATAAAGAAGCGGAATACCCTTGCTTTCAGCGGTTATCATAATATCATACTCAGGAGCAAGACGTAATAACTCAGATGCACAGTGTTTAGTTATTTCAACATCACCAAACATAACGAATGCACCTATATAAAGTTCATCGTTTATCGGGCAGAGTTTTAAGTCTCTTTCAAGCCCCGCAATATTAATTCTATAAACTTTTTTCATTTTAATCATAACCTTTCTGCTAGTATAATTTTATAATTCAATACTAAATTTCATAGCATGCTTCAATTTTTCCGTAATAAAGGGTGTGTAAATCACCGTTTTTATACCATTTATCCAAAACTTCGGAAGATGTTTTTTCAGCATCCATTGTCAGCTCCATGACAACTTTACACTCAAGCACCAGACCATGACATGAAACAACAGGGGTTGAAATTGTTTTTGCATCGGCAAGAGGAAGAGAACATTCCTTAATTTTATCAAAATCCCGTCCTGATTTGCTCCCGCAAAATGCAAGATTTGATTTTTGCTCATCGCCATAAGGGAAGGTGACAGTAAATTCTCCTGATGAATCAATAAGAGCCTTTGTAAATCGACTTTCCCTCACAAGTGCCTCAAAAACCGGCATACCCCACATAAATCCGAAACTTCCCCAACCGATTGTCATTGTATTAATTTTTTCACCGCTTTTGGTTGTTAAAAAAGCGCCTTTTGGTAAAGATTGAATTGCCTTTTCGATAGAACTTGCATATTCTTTAATTTCCATAAAGCTACCTCCAAATTAATCGATGTTATATTTTATGCAAAAAATCATTTTCTGTTTCATTCTTTTTGTTGCGAAGCATGAGGTTTGAAACACCATCAACCGCACTTTTACCACAGAATAAAACATCATATGCTTCGAAAATTATTGGCATATCAACATTCATTCTTTTGGCAAGTTCCTTTGCTGCGCGGCAGGTTCTGATTCCCTCAACTGTCATATTAACTTCTTTTTGAGCTTCATCTGCGGACATACCTTTTCCAATCAGAATTCCCGCACGACGATTTCTTGAATGCATGCTTGTGCAGGTTACGATGAGGTCACCAATGCCCGAAAGCCCTGAAAAAGTTTCACTTTTTGCGCCCATTGCAACACCAAGACGTGTCATTTCAACAAGTCCGCGAGTCATTAATGCCGCTTTTGTGTTATCACCAAATCCAAGTCCATCAAGTATTCCGCAACAAAGCGCAATAACGTTTTTTATTGAACCAGCAAGCTCAACGCCGATAATATCGTCATTTGTATATACTCTGAACACAGAATTCATAAAAATATCCTGAATGAACTCAGCCGTTTTCAAATCCGCACATGCAACAACATTGGTTGTTGGTATTTCACGGGATACTTCCTCAGCGTGACTCGGACCCGACATTACTGCAATTCTACATTCAGGAAGTTCCTCTCTCAGAATCTGAGAAATTGTAAGATAGGTGTTTTCTTCAATACCTTTTGAAATGTTAAGGATAACCTGATTTTCTGTGATATATTCACGAATTTTATGCGCAACACTCCGAACACCATGCGAAGGAGTTGCAATAACAATTAAGTCTTTATTGCAACACGCAGAAAGATCAGATGTAAAAGCTATTTCATCAGGAATAATAACCCCCGGAAGAAAAGGCTTATTTTCGTGATATAATTTGAGTTGCTTTGATTCTTCTTCAGAAAAAGACCAAAGTGTCACATCGTGACCATTTTTATTGAGAAGAAGTGCCACGGCTGTTCCCCAACCGCCACTACCTAATACACATATTTTTGACAAGACAAAACCTCCTATTTTTTAAAATTGAGCTTGTTTTCTGTTTTATTAATAAGACGAACAATGTTGCTTCTATGCATGTAAATTGCAAGAAGTGCAAGAATCGCCGAAAAAACAATAAACTGCGAATTGCCACTCTGAAAAACAAGGGAAAGAACAAAAAATATAACCGCTCCAATAATGCTTCCGAGCGACACATATTTTGTTATTGCCATTATCGCAATTGATATAATAGCTGTGATGATTCCAATACGCCAATCAGCAAAAAGAATAGCAATGAGTGAAACAATAATGCCTTTTCCACCGCGAAAACCGAAATATATCGGGAAATTATGACCAAGAACAGTGCCTAAAGCGGCAATATAGGTTGAATTTTCGGCGTTTTTTGTTATAACTTTGGTGATAAGAATGGCAATAACCGCCTTTAAAGCATCTCCAATAACAACGATTATGGCACCTTTTTTACCAAGAGTTCTGAGTGCGTTGGTTGCGCCAGCATTTCCGCTCCCGTGATTGCGAAGGTCATCTTTAATGAGTATTTTTGAAGTTATTATTGATGTGCTTATGCTACCAATTAAATAGGATAGTAAAAGTGCTAAAAAATTAAATAAAACTGGTAAAAAATCCATTATTTTCACTCCTTTAAGCCTTTTCGCCCTTTTCTCTTATTATGAATTTCAGAGGTGTTCCCTCAAAACCAAAGGCTGCTCTGATTTTGTTTTCGAGATATCTCACATATGAATAGTGAGCAAGCTCTGAATTATTGACAAATAATATAAATGTCGGTGGTTTAACAGATGCCTGAGTGCAATAGTAAATCTTAAGACGTTTTCCCTTATCGGATGGTGGTTGAACCATGGCAATCGCTTCGTTTATAACATCATTTAAAAGACCTGTTGAAATACGCTTGTTATTTTCTTCAACGGCATGGTCAATCATATCAAAAAGTCCGTCAACTCTTTGTCCTGTTTTTGCAGAAATAAAAATTGATTTTGCATACATCATGAAGTTAAAGCCTTCAAGAATTCTGTCCTTAAAGTCGCGCATGGTGTTTGTTTCTTTTTCAACCAAATCCCACTTATTGATTGCAAAAACCGATGCCTTGCCTTGTTCGTGAACATATCCTGCAATCTTGGTATCCTGTTCGGTTACGCCCTCAGTTGCATCAATCATAATAACACAAACATCAGCTCTTTCAATAGCAGAAAGGGCACGCACAACGCTATATCGTTCAACGGTTTCATCAATCTTTCCCCGCTTGCGCATTCCTGCCGTATCAATTATAATATATTTTTTTCCGTTTCGTTCAAGGGTGGAATCAACCGCATCACGAGTTGTTCCTGCAATATCACTAACAATAACCCTGTCCTCGCCCAAAAGACGATTAACAAGCGATGATTTTCCTGCGTTAGGTTTACCAACTATTGCAATTTTGATGGTGTCTTCATCGTCTTCGTCTTCAACTTCCTCAGGAAACAAATCAACAACCATATCAAGAAGGTCGCCAACGCCAAGACCGTGAATTGAAGAAACCATAATCGGGTCGCCAATTCCAAGGTTATAAAATTCATATGCTTCAAGTGGCGGCTCTCCCGGATTATCAACCTTGTTGCACACTAAAAGAACAGGCTTTTGACTCTTTTGAAGCATTGCAGCAACTTCTTTGTCTGCAGCAGTCATTCCGTCACGGACATTAACAAGAAAAAGAATAACATCTGCTGTTTCAATTGCAAGATTTGCCTGACGGCGCATCTGCGAAAGAATGATGTCTTTACTGAATGGCTCAATTCCGCCTGTGTCGATGAGCGTAAATTCCCGCCCGAGCCATTCGGCATCGGCATAAATACGGTCACGAGTAATGCCGGGTGTATCCTCGACAATCGCGATACGCTTTCCTGAAATTTTATTGAATAGAGTGGATTTGCCGACATTTGGTCTGCCGACAATCGCAACTGTTGGTTTCATTATATTAACTCCTATCTATTATATATAAAGGTATTTTATCATAAACAAATGTAAAAAACAACTATTTATATGCAAAATCAACCAAAATATTGATAAATATAGCATTTGAGCATTCCATTATAAACCTTGCGGCGTTTATCTGCAAAAGTGCCATAAAATTGCTCGAACTGTTCATGTGAAGTGAGAATAAGCTTTTTTGCCGATGTGAACTCCGCAAATTTATAGCCCATTGTTCGATAAAGCTTCTCACAAAGTTTTGCATCAAGAAGTCTTTCGCCATATGGCGGATTACAAACAATAACGCCTTTATCTTTAAACGGAGGAACTTTTGCCATGTCACAAACACTGAATTTAATTTTATCTGCGACACCTGCATTTTCCGCATTCTTTTTTGCAATCGCAATTGCCTCGGGGTCAATATCTGAGGCATAAATCATGGTTTTTGTGTTTGGGCGTGCGTTTTCAATAGCTTCATCACGAGCATTTTTCCACATTTCACGAGGAATGTGATTGCGCCATGTTTCCGCAACAAAATGCCGTTTTATTCCGGGGGCAGTGTTGGTTGCATAAAGCGCAGCTTCAATAGGGATTGTTCCACTCCCACAAAATGGGTCAAGAAACATTCTGTCTCCACGCCAGAAGCTCAAATCAATCATAGAATATGCAAGCGTTTCACGCATCGGCGCAAGCACACTCTTTTCACGATATCCACGCTTATAAAGATTTTCACCCGTTGTATCAATATATATGGTTGCGATATCCTTCATGAGTGCAAAATGAACAGGATAGAGAGGTCCTGTTTCCTCAAAATGTGAAATTCCATAGTGATTTGAAAGCCTTGTTACAATTGCTTTTTTTATTATTGCCTGACAATCGGGGACACTATGAAGCTCAGAACGAATTGAATGTCCTTTAACGGGAAAAGCAGCATCTTTTTCGATGATAGTTTCCCATTTTATAAGCTTGATTTTTTCAAAAAGCTCATCAAAGGAGGTCGCCTTAAATTCTGCAATCTTAATCATAACACGCTCTGCAGAACGGAGGTTGATGTTTGCAAGACAAATAGCCTCGGCGTCACCCTCAAAAGTGACATTTCCGTCCTTAACCGAAGTTGTTTCATAGCCCAGACGTCTTACTTCGTTTGCAACAATCTGTTCTGTGCCGAGCAGAGTGGGAATTGTTAATTGTAATCTTTTCATTTTTTCCTCCAAAAACAAAAAATCATTACCGGTAGAATAATAACTAAAACTGATTATATCACTTTTTTAAGATATAGTCAAATCTAAAATACCCGCATCATAAATGTTATGATGCGGGTAAAATATTAAAACTATCTATTAAAAATCACAATCGCAGCCAGAAACACAAGAAAGCAAGGAAACGATGCCTGCGATGGTAAGTGCAAAGAAAAATCCAACAAAGCCTAAAAGAACAGCAAGAGCAACACTAATTGTTGCGAGTGAAACGGTTAGTGAAATAAAACCTGTAATAAGACTACCAACTATTCCTGTTAAAATCAATCCGGAACTTTCACAAATACAATCATTATTCAAATGACGATTTTTAACCAGTGCTGTAACGAAGAAAATAATCAGAGCGATGACAGCAAAAGAAATCGCAATGATTGCACCAATTAATGCACTTGGTAATAATTCCAGGAAATAAAGAACACCTATAGCTATCCCAAAAATGACACTTAACAAAACGCCAATAAAGCCTAAATCAATACAACAGGTACGTCTGCAAGAACTCATTAAATCACCTCCTTTAATAATATGTATATGTAAATTATCAACGTTATGCGACACCTGATGTTTTTAAAAGATGTTTTGGGGGAATAATAAGAATAAATCTGTTTAGGAGGTAGTTTCATGAGGATAACAAGATTTATAAACGGAAAAAGAACTGAAAGATGCGATATTTCAGGAAGAATAATCGAAAACGCTTTTATGCTGAATGCAATTGACAGAGTGAACAAAAGTCTGTTTGAAAATAACGAAAGCATAGAGGCAAAAAGGCGGAATATAAGTGAATAAAAAGGCCGCAATCTACATTCGTGTGTCAACAGATGCCCAACGTGAAGAGGGATATTCCATTGACGCCCAAAAAGAAATGTTAACTGCATATTGCGTGTCAAAATCAATTAATGAATATGAATATTATATTGATGGCGGATATACAGGCAGTAACCTTGAAAGACCTGCTCTTAAGATGCTGATTGAAGATATTAAAGCGGATAAAATAAGTTGTGTTCTTGTATATAAGCTCGACAGACTTTCAAGAAGTCAAAAAGATACGCTATATCTGATTGAAGATGTTTTCAATCCGCATGGAGTTGATTTTGTATCTCTCAACGAGAGCATGGATACATCAACTCCGCTTGGCAGACTGATGCTCGGCATACTTTCAGCCTTTGCTCAGCTTGAACGTGAAAACATCAGAGAAAGAACGCGGATGGGGATGAAGGAGCGGGTAAAGTCGGGATTTTGGCGTGGTGGCGGTCATATTCCGTTTGGCTATGACTATGACGTTGAAAAAGGAATTTTAATCCCGAACTCCGATGCAAAATTGGTTAAAAAAACCTATGAACTATACCTGAAAGGCTATTCAACCAACTCAATTGCGCGAATTCTGGGACTTGGCTATGAAAAGCTAGCCCGACAGATTTTAACAAGAAAATCCAACGCGGGGTATATAACCTATAACGGAGAAGAATATCTGGGAAAGCATGAGCCTATTATAAGTCTTGAAACCTACGAAAAAGCAATGCAAATGATGAGTGAGCGTGCAGGGGAAAGAAGAACGGATGCCAATCATTTGCTAACGGGTTTAATAAAATGCGGATTTTGCGGTGCAAAGATGAGATATCAGAAATGGGGGAAAAACGGAAATAAAATTGTCTGTTATTCCAAAGATAAAAGCAAACCTCATCTTGTTAAAGACCCCAATTGTCAAAGCGATGGAATCTGGGCAGATGAGCTTGAAGAAATAGTCTTAAATGACCTTTTTTCATTAAAACTGAAAGATGATAAAAACGGCAGAAAAACAGAAACAAAAAACATTCAAGAAACTCTGAAAAATAGTGAAAAACGTCTGGAAGAAAAGCTCAAGCGTCTTTATCTCTTGTTTGCAGAGGCGGAGGATGATGCCCTGAAATCTGCGATAGCCGATGTTAAAAATCAGTTAAGCGAAGTAAAAAAACAACTTTCAAGAGAAAAAGAACAACAAACAATAAGTCGTGGCAGAGAAGAAATAAAAGCACAGCTTCGCACTCTTAAAGAAGCTTGGGAATATATGACGCAAGCTGAAAAAAGAAACATTGTCAGGAGTTGCGTCTCTGAAATTATTGTTTCAAACGGTGATGTCGAGATTTTTTATAAATTTATGTAGATTTCAACAAAGGACATTCATTGGCACGGCATACGTCGAAAATCTGACGCCATGAGATGTATCAAAATTATCAAGTGCCTTAATAAGACCGATGCAACCAATTTGAAATAAATCGTCAATATTTTCGTTTCTGTTATTAAAACGTTGAAGAACGCTGAGAACCAATCTGAGATTTCCATATATAAAATCCTGTCTTGCCTGGCTATCACCATTTTTTATTTTAACAAAAAGCTCCTGTTTTTGCTTTTCGGTGAGGGTGGGAAGTTTTGATGTGTTAACACCACATATTTCAACCTTATTAATAATAATTTCAAACAACCCCTTTCATGTTTATAATTAACATTATTTGCATGGCATAATTAAAATATACCGAAAAAAATCACGCTTTATGTAAAAAATCACACAAAAAGAATATCAAAAATTTTTTGCGCATATAACTAAAATCAAAGAGGTGATTTTATTGAAATGCAGCATAAATGAGCTGAGGGAAAAAGAGGTAATCAACGTATCCGACGGAGCAAGGCTTGGCTATGTTTCGGATGTGGAAATTGATTTGGAAAGTGGTCAACTTCTGTCGCTGATTGTTCCGGGCGCATATCGGTTAATGGGGTTTTTTGGAAAGGAGGAAGACCTGATAATAAAGTGGGACAGAATAAAAAAAATCGGTGATGACATCATAATAATTGATAGCGAAACATAAAAATTTCATTTAAATTACGCTTTAAAACGACAAAAATTTGTATAAAACGAAAAAAAAAGAAAAAATATTATAAAAGACTTGTCTTTTTCATTCTTGAATGATATAATAAAAAATATGAAACGAGATAGGAGAGTTAATGATGAATTACACCTTGCTTACGGATTTTTACGAATTAACAATGTCAAACGGTTATTTTGAAAACAATATGCACAATCAAATTGCATATTTTGACATGTTCTTTCGAAAAGTTCCCGATAATGCAGGTTTTGCAATCATGGCTGGTGTTGAGCAGCTCATCGACTATCTCAAAAATCTCAAATTTACTGATGATGACATCAAGTTCCTTGAGGACAAAAAAAAGTTTAGCAATGAATTCATTAACTATCTCAAAAATTTTAAATTCGAATGTGATGTTTGGGCGATTCCTGAGGGAACTCCAATCTTTCCAAATGAGCCGATAATAACCGTCAGAGGTCCTTTAATTCAGGCACAATTCATTGAAACAATGATTCTTTTAACAATAAACCATCAAAGTCTTATTGCAACAAAGTGCAATAGGATTGTTCGTGCTGCCGAAGGCAGACCTATTATGGAATTTGGTTCAAGACGTGCCCAGGGAAGTGACGGAGCAATTCTTGGTGCAAGGGCAGCATATATTGGCGGTGCATCGGGAACAGCTTGCACAATTTCGGACAAGCTCTATGGCGTACCAGCACTCGGAACAATGGCTCATAGCTGGATTCAATCTTTCGATACGGAATATGACGCTTTTTGTGCATATGCAAAAAGTTATCCTGATGACTGCACTCTTTTAATTGATACTTATAACGTTTTAAAATCAGGCGTTCCAAATGCAATCAAGGTGTTTGATGATGTTTTAAAACCGATGGGCAAAAGGCCAAAAGGCGTTAGAATTGATAGTGGTGACATAACATATTTAACAAAAAAAACCCGCAAAATGCTCGATGATGCGGGCTATTCTGATGTTAAAATCGTTGTTTCAAATTCACTTGATGAATATATAATTCAGGATATTTTAAAGCAAGGCGCAAAAATTGATTCTTTTGGGGTTGGTGAAAGGCTCATAACCTCAAAATCCGAACCTGTTTTTGGTGGAGTTTATAAGCTTGCAGCAGTTGAAAAAGACGGTGAGATAATCCCGAAAATAAAGGTCAGTGAAAATGTTGCAAAAATAACTAATCCATGCTTTAAAAAGGTATATAGACTCTTTGCAAACGAAACAGGCAAAGCAATTGCCGATGTTTTAACTCTTGCAGATGAAGTGATTGACGAAAATCAGAGCTATGAACTTTTCGACCCTGAGCACACATGGAAACGCAAAACTATTTCGGATTTTACTGCGGTTGAACTTTTGGTGCCTATTTTTAAAAAGGGAGAGTGCGTTTATAATTCACCGAATCTTGCAAGCATCAAAAAATATTGCGAAGAACAGCTTGATAAAATATGGGACGAAGTTAAGCGCTTTGAAAATCCGCATGAATACTATGTTGATTTGTCTCAAAAACTCTGGGATGTTAAATATCACTTGCTTTCAGAACATAAATAACAGATAATAATTCAAAATTATATATAAATAACAAAGGAGAAGGTATATGAAATCAACTATTGAATCCTATAACTTGGGTAGGCTTGGAGTTATCGGCATGACGGGCTGTGATGCTTTTTGTAAAAAGGTGGATGCACACCTAAAAAACTTTAACGACGATATGGATAATATTGATTCATTTTTGTTGCCGATTAAAGTTTCCAGATTTGGAACAGGTGAAGCAAAGGCAACCTTGTTTCATTCAGCAAGAACTTATGATGTTTACATAATCGTAGATTGTTTTAACTATGGCGAGACATATAATCTTTATGGTCAAGAAGTTCCAATGAGCCCTGATGATCATTTTCAAGATCTCAAGCGTGCAATTTCTGCAATAGGCGGAAAAGCAAAAAGATTAACTGTCATCATGCCAATGCTCTATGAAGGCAGACAGCACAAAAGACAGGCAAGAGAATCTCTAGACTGTGCAATGGCACTTCAGGAGCTGACAAATATAGGAGTTCAGAGTATCATTACCTTCGATGCACACGACCCAAGGGTGCAGAATTCAATCCCGTTCAATGGCTTTGAAAACGTTCAACCAACATATCAGATGATTAAGGCTTGCCTTAAATATGATAAGGATATCATTTTAAATAAATCAAACACCATGATTGTTTCTCCTGATGAGGGTGCAATGTCAAGATGTATGTATTATTCATCAGTGCTCGAAATGGAGCTCGGAATGTTCTATAAGCGCCGTGATTATTCTCGTGTTGTAAACGGCAAGAATCCGATTGTTGCGCATGAGTTCCTCGGTTCAAATCTTGATGGTAAAAACATCATCGTTGTTGATGACATGATTTCGTCAGGTGATTCAATGATTGATGTTTCAAAAGAACTCAAAAAGAGAAACGCGTCAAGAATATTCATTTTCTCAACCTTTGGACTTTTCACCGAAGGCTTTGAACGTTTTGACAAAGCGTATGAAGAAGGCTTGATTGAAGGTGTGTTCACAACTAATCTGATTTATTCAAAACCTGAGCTTTTAACAAAACCTTGGTATCATCAGGTCGACATGAGTAAATATATTGCACTCCTCATAAGCGAACTCAATGCAGAGCATTCAATAAGTGATTTGCTTAACCCAATTAAAAGAATTGAGAATATTCTCAACAAATATCGTAATATGTAGTTTTTTTCGGGGAGGAAATTCTCCCCGATTTTTTATAATTTTAGGTGCTTTTCAAGATTTAACTTTGTGTGTCCCACAACGCCCCGCCTTAAATAAACCTGCCAAATCGGCAAAGTTTTTCAAAAATGAAATTCTACTCCCCGTTGGCGAATATATCTTGCGGAAAGAGGGGCACGGGGAGAAATTCTCCCCGGAAAAAACAGCAATAAACAGCAAAAAGAAGTTTAGGGAAAGTCTCCCCGG
>JAZNGL010000021.1:0-9299 GCA_045576435.1 Clostridia bacterium | reverse complement strand
AACATGTATCATTATAACAAAAAAGCAAAGCAAAACTTCATATGATGAAATTTCGTATAGTTTTTTTCTCATTGTATATCCTCTTTTAAAATTATTTTATATTTTTATTATATCTAATAAATTAAAAAAGTCAAATTAAATTTTAAAATCGGTATAAATTGCATATATATTATTTCGTTTTTTACAAATAATATGCCCATAACCTAACATTCACTTAATTCAAAACTTAGAAAAAATTACTTCGTTTATTTATTTGAGCATAGGTTAAAATAGTATTGAAAACAGAAACAGCAGTTAGGTAAATTGCTATTCTGAACAAAAAGGGAGGTGAATTTGACATGTCTAACAAGAGTAACAACAACGTTGTTGTACCTGAAGCAAGAGCAGCTATGGATAAATTCAAAATGGAGGCTGCAAACGAAGTAGGTGTACAGCTTAAAGACGGTTATAATGGTGATCTCACATCAAGACAAGCAGGTTCTATTGGCGGTCAGATGGTGAAAAAGATGATCAAAAAATATGAACAAGACCTTGCTAATGGTCAGTAATCAGCAAGTATAAATATATCTTGTTTTCTAAACTGCAATACGCAGTCCACAAAAAAGCAGAGTTTTCAGTGAAAACTCTGCTTTTTTATTCAGTATCAATTATGCAGTCCATCATCAGGTTCAACGTGAACACAAACCTGGGTGTTTTCTCCATAATGTTTCTTTAATAAACTTTCAACATCATGCGAAATTTTATGACTAAAAATCACATCTTCTTCAGGACTTATTATAACATGCAAGTCAATAAAGATCTGTTTTTTATCCCCACGGCTTCGTATTTTATGAACATCCCATACTTCAGGCAAGTTCATCAGAATTTCCCTCACTTCATTGCCATCAACCATTGCGGTATCAACCAGAATATCTATGCAATTTTTCATTATTTCAAATGCCGACATAAAAATAACGATAACAACCCCGATTGAAATCACAAAATCTATCCAGAAAGGCAACCCCAAAGCCATTCCAATCATGCCTGAGAGCACAGTTCCCGAAACTAAAATGTCACTTCGAGTATGTATTGCATCTGCAACAAGAACCGAACTTTCCAACTTTTTCCCACAGTGAAACTCAATCGACGATATTAAAATATTAACACAAATCGTAAGCATTAACATTAAAACATCAACAACATCTATGTTTGGTATATTTTGCATTTTTAGCGATGAAACTGCACCAAGCAATAATTCTATTGCCATAACTATAAGCATAACGCCAATAGCAAGGCTTGCAAGAATTTCAAACTTTCGATGTCCATATGGATGTTGTTTATCAATAGGTTTTGCAGAAAACCATATTCCAATTGCTCCCACAATATTTGCACTTCCATCTGTGAGCGAATGTATGCCGTCTGCAAAAAGGCTATGGCTACCGCAACTCGAGCCAAGAACAATTTTTATGGTTGCTACCAAAAAATTTCCCAGCATAATATAAAACAACACCCTTTGTATCCTTTTATATCTGACATCCATATAGATAACCTCCACATTTTCTGCTTATTATCTATATTATTCATTGCCATAAAAATTGTTATTATTATATTTACAAATTTTTATTGATTTTAACAAAAAGATATATTATAATTAATCTAGTTGAAATGTCGTTTTAATCTTTATTTATAATTGTGGGGTGAAAATTTTGTTCAAAAAGAAACGAGGTCTGTTTTCTGAAGTAACGGATGTATCAAAAATATGCGCAACATGTAAATATGCCTCTCAGCTCCATAGTGTTGACGATTTTTTATGTTCAAAGCACGGACTTGTTAGTTGCGACCACACCTGCAAAAATTATGACTATAACAGGCTCATGAAACGCCCTCCCAAAAAACGATTCATTGATAAAAATCGTTTTTCCGCTGAGGATTTTTCCATTGATTAAATCAACAATACCCGCCGAGTGCATTTTAATGTGCCACAGCGGGTATTTTTTAGTTATTCTTACGTTTTCTATTCTCACGAAGATATTTTTCTCTTGTTGCAATTCCACCTCTTATATGCCTTTCTTGCTTGTTTCCCATTAAAATTTCATGTGTTTTTTCAGCAAGCGCTTTATTTATTTTAACTAATCTTTCTGTCACATCCTTGTGAACGGTTGATTTACTGATTCCAAACTTCTTTGCCGCTTCTCTTACTGTACATTTTGTATCTATTATGTAATTTGCAATAATTAACGTCCGCTCTTCTATCGTTTGATAAGGCATCCAATCACTCCCATATATTGTTCTTACTACTTTCAATATATGAGAGTAATTTGGATTTTAGTATTGTTATTTTAAAAGGCTATTGTTTATCTAAAATAACCACTTTTGTCCTTGCAACTTTGTCACCAATGCGTTCTTTATCTAAGAGTAGCAATAGTGCTTCCAAAGGCCATATGAATATAGTTATGTTTCTTAATATTAATTGCCACCAAGCCACATTTTCTCCCGAATTGTCAATAATCTTTATTTTTGCTATCCGTTTACCGATGCTTTGTCCGTTTATTATGTCTTTGCTCATAAAAAATATCAATATAAGTATCAGTAATAAATTTTGCAATGTTTGCATTTCTGCAGTAAGATATCCACCTGTTTTAAAAAATATATTAGCAGATGTAAAAAGCATAATCATAAAGTAAAATGGCATAAATAGTAAATAATCTATTATGAATGCCGCTAATCTCCTTTTAAAATACATAAAAGTCCTCCTATTTTTGTTTATCCCTTTGTCTTAACCACTCACTTAAATTTATGTTAAGTTTTAACGCCCCACCTACACCAAGATAAGCACCCAACTCAAATGAAACATATATGTCCTCATTCTCATCCAAACTATCCCATCCTAACACAGCATCACCAACTTTAGCACCAATAAAAGCACTATTCTTAACGTGTTCCCTTGTTGTAGCATCTACAGTTCCTATTAAATTAATGTCCATCTGTATTTCGTCTGTAAGTTGACCCATTATAGAAAACTCCAGATTTTCTGTTGAATCTGTATCTTTTGAAAATTCATAGTATCTTTTACCGCCTATTTTCAGAGCTAACCCCAAAAGTTTTGCCTTGAAATATAACCCTGTACCAAATTCTGTATCAAATGTTACAATAGGTTTGTCTTCTTCCTTTTTATTAAATGGTCTTATTACTTGCTTTGGACCAATAAAATCATCTGCAGAAACCTGACTATTTGTATTTTTGTCAAGTAAAAACTTAATATATTTAGCCGCATCTGCTCTACACAATCTTTCATCTGCCATATTTTCATCAATTTTAATTTCTTGATTTGTGTACTCGTTTATCAGCACAATGCTACATCTGCAATTTGGATGTACAAGTGGTGCAAATTCTATTTCAGATAGTTTATCAAATTTGTATGTATGTGAACTTCTTTCCTTACATTCAGCACATGCATCATCGCTCGAAATTAAGCGATACTTGTTAAAGCCTTTATTCTCATAATCATATAATAGCATAGAATTTCCAATTTGTCTATTTATACTTTCAACGGAAGTATTCGCACTCCTTATCACTTCATTAACAGCCTTTTCAAGATTAACAACTGTTTCTATGTATGTTTTTCCTTGCCTTGATAATCTGAAAAATCTTTCATATACGCGATTTGCAGTTTTTTCTTTTAATATATCAATATTTTTACTTAAATCAATAAGATGTTTCTTTTGCTCAGTTTCATATTCATCAAATATTTTAGGATTAATTTTATAATCCTCAAAACATTCATCGACATAATCATCAATAGTTTTCTTAACATAATCATCAAGCATATTAAAACGCAAACCTTGTCTTTCTAAAAACATACCCTTCCTTCTGTTGACACGTTGTATCAAGCTTGGCTTGTCCATGCCTTCAAAAAATATATTTTTGACAAACGAATATAGATTAACTATATCTTTTGCCAACTTTTCCTGTCCGTCCATTATTCTTTCATCCTTTCAAATTTATATTAAGAGGGCTTTTACTCTCTATATATAATTATATCAGGACAAAACGGACAAAACGAACAAGTTTCAATTTCTTGAAAGCTTGTCCGTTTTCAGCATTTTTACACTATTCAGTTTTAAGTAAAATCATTTCGAAACCGTTTATTTCCGGTAATGTTATCTCTGTGTAATCACCACAGATTGAAATCTCAACCAACTCTTCCTCTGGTAAGGTTACAGCATTTTTGAATTTTCCAAAAATCTTAACCTTTCTGCCCTTTGGCAAAACTGTGTGTTCCTCAATAATTCCACGACTACCCCTGAGTTCCGGATGTGTTGCTTTCACCATGAATATTCTGTCATCGCCATAAGATAAAAGAGAAGTTCTTGCGCTTGATGGCAAATCATTTGTCAGAATTAATCTATCCGGAACAAATTCATCTACAAGAGACGCAATTAAATCTTTAAGATAAACCGCACCATAGCTTAAATAACTTCTGAATATATCAAAACAAATATGCGCATATTTATCCTTTTTAACAACTGCAGAAAATTCTGTCTCACCTTTTGGCGGTATATATCTGTGACCGTGTCTGCCATCCCATATATTATTAAAATATGGGTTTATATATGGTGAAACCGAATAATCACTTTTGATTAAAGCAGATGCTAAATAGCCTGAACGAACACTCCCGCTTTGAGTCTTAAAATATACCTGTGAGGAAGCATCTTCCCCGCAATATTGCATATGTTTCCAAGGTTTTAAATCATTCGAAAGGCTCTTTCCGCAAGATATTATTGCACCATCAAATTTTTCAAGTTTTTGAGCAAATTTTTCATTAATCTGAATATTATCAGGAATAACAAGCAACTTATATTGCGACAAATCCATGTTTTCGTCTCTGATGTCATAGCTGATTTTGAGTTCAGCCAGCATTCTGCAAGCACCACGAGCACTATCATCAGGCTTAATTGCGGCATTATTTCTTAAGATGCAGACATCTGTTAAAACCTCACTGTTTGAAGTCCATTTCTCAACCGATTTTGCATATGCAAACATTTTGCCGATATTTTGATAAAGTTCCTCATCCAATTTGCCATGTGGGTGCAAATGGTCACCAATAGATATGCCATAACCTTGCATAAATGCATCATACATGTCATTTTCTAAAGCCGCGTTAGTTCTCACCCCACCAAAATCGCCCCATGTGTCAACAAACCTGCCTGTCATATATAGCTTGTCGCCGCCAAAGTGTCTGTAATATGGTGCATATGATGCAAAATATTCATATCCCCAATCGTTATGAGTTGGCAAGCATTCAATCTCCGAATGACTATATAGCTGTGGGAAAAGGTGATATGGACCATTAAAATAAAGCCGTATATTTTGGGGAACTCTTTCCCTGATTTGCTCCAAAAATTCCAAACGAACTTTAGAAGCAAACTTCGTCACCTGTTCATCATCATTAAAATCAACGCCCTCGTTCTTCATTCTTTCTATGCATCTCGGGCAATAACAATTGTGCGTGAATGCACTATCACAAAATATTCCATCGGGATTTAATTTAACAATTTCATCAATCTCCGAAAGTGTGTGTTCTCTATAACCGGTGTTATAACACGGCTGTCTGAAAAAGCTTCTTTTCGCATCTCCTAACTCATAAACACTGCCATCCTTTTTTATGACCATATATTCAGGATGTTTAAAGCATAGTTCATGATTTAAACCGATGTTGAGATACGCAGTAACACCTATTTCGTTTTTGTGACATTCTTCAATAACGTCTGCCAGCATATTGCCCTTAAGTCCTGGGTATTTGGTTCCAACCTTTGTGTCATAATAGGAAAAACCTATATTGCACCTTGCAAACATGTTAATATATGTAACATTTGCGTTTTTCAATGTTTGCGAAAACTCCTTTGCATCGAAGTCTTCGCAAATTCTGTCAATTCCCGGCAATGTGTGAAAGTCTATGTGAACAGCTCTGTTCAGTTGATTCATATCTTTTCCCTCTCTGAAATTCACTTTATTTTATCAATAATCTTTTTGCTCTCATCTGGTGACAAAATTCCCGCCGTGATGTGCAATGTAATTGATTCACCGCTATTAAGATATTTTTCATAGCCATGTTCCTTGCAATATAAATAGCCTTTATGCTCAGCTGTTGCAGGAAGAACCATACCAAGGGCATCCTCGTCCTCCGTTCTTGCAATCCATCTGATACCAAACGGCAATTCCGATGGTCTGTGACAAACATAGCAAGCATGTCCGTCAGGGAGAATTTGCATCGTATGTGCATTGCCTTTTTCATCTGAATCATATTTGCATGTAAACACGATTTCAGGCGCATAAGATTGAGTTGTGCTGTCAATGTTATCCATAATCGACATATCCTTATCAAGCTTTTCGAGATAAGCATTTGTTTCCTTTTCCTTTGGATAACCAACAGGAACCTCATGATGTGCCTTGATATTTTCGTGCTTTGCCGTATATAAAAGCTTTGAATTGTCGATTGGCTTAAAATTCAAGTGGCATAAATAAAAATATTCAAGTGGCAAATCCTTTTTGTTGTTTATATTTATGATTAAATCTATAGTTGAGGCATTCTCATAAAGTCTGCATTCAGGAATAAATTCATAATTAAGCTCAAACGCCCTCTTATGAGTATATATTCCACCAAGCGAAACATATTTGCCTTTTTCGTCTTCACCAAACAAAATATATGTTTCCTTATATTTCGCGATAGGGAGCTCGCCATGTGGCAGATGAGTATCCTCAGCTGTGGGATTTCCCATTGCAGTAAGTCCGCAATGCATCATAAAACAACCATAGCTTTCACCATATGTTTCATAACACACCTCAGGCTCGTCATATATTGACTTCATAACTATATCATGACCTAAAAATTCCATCTCCCAAATCATCTGTCCCATAAATGGAAGTAAAGTTAAAAAACCTTTTTCATTTTCAAGTCTCACCGCCTCAACGCCGGTGGAATATTGAAATGTGGACACCTTAAGCGTGCCACTCTCAAAAAGAAGCCTTTCATCTCTTGCAAACATATTTTTACAAAGTATAATTTTACCGTCCATAATTACACCTCCAGTATATCTCTTTATCAATTATATAAAAAAATTCAATCAAAGTATTTAGAATATATTAAATTATTTTTGCACAATATTAAATCCTTTAAAGTTTTTTCAATTAACCTTTGAGACATTTTGGCAAGAGTTTGTTTTTTATATTAAGTTATTAAAGACTAAATTTTAATTTTAAACACAACCTTGCGGCATTTTGAAGGCTTTTGTGCGAACAATCCGGGATTATGTATGTCGTTTGGATACAAAACCATGAAATCATCATTTTTCAGTGTTAAAAATGTTGTTTCGCAATTATAAAGGATGTAGTCACTTTCCGGATTTTCCTCAACAACACTTTTTTCACAAGAAATTGGTGCATAGCCAATAACTTCCTCACCATCTACAATCAACTGAATATCAATATATTTCTTGTGACATTCTCCAATATTTTTATTCGGTTTGGTTTCATATTCTTGCACCATATAGAAAACATTATCACCATCAATCTGATATTTGCCCAATGGCATTTCAGAAAAGTCTGTTTTTGCAGCGAATTCAAGAACATCATATATCTTATCCAGATTTTTATAATTTTTAATATTTTTCAATGAATCAATAATCATTTTACTCTCTCCTTACAAATCTACTCTGTTTCTGGTTTCATTATTCTGAAAAGCTTTTATATTCTCCGCAATCTCATTCAGGCATCGATTTCTTGCCTCATATGCTCCCCACGCCATATGCGGAGTCAGATAAACATTTTTAAAGTCTTTAATTCTGTTAAACGGATGCTTTTCATCAAACGGTTCACTTGAATATACATCCGTTGCAAATGCACCAATTTCGCCATTTTCCACCGCATCACATATTGCTTCCTCATCGGTAACTGCGCCTCTTGCCGTGTTCACGATAATAACATCTTTTTTCATCATTGCAATTTTATTTCGATTTATCATTCCCCTTGTTGCCTCGTTGAGCGGAGTGTGAATGGTTATGATATCTGAAATTTTGCAAAGGGTTTCGAGATCAACACATTTTGCTTCCTCGCAAGGTGTTTTTTTATTAACAACCACATCACATCCTAATGCCGTTGCAACCCTTTCAACCTGTTTTCCTATGTTTCCATAACCAATAATTCCCCATGTTTTTCCGTTCAGTTCATGATAAACAGGAGTGAGCCTGTTTGCCACACCGCTTTTTGAATATCTGCCATCTTCAACAAATTCAGCAAAGCTTGATAAATTAATTGAGAGTGCAAGAACCAATGCCAATGTTGTTTGAGCCACACTATGTGTTGAATATCCGACAACATTGCAAACAGCAACATTTTTTTCCTTGCAAGCTTCTATATCCACATTGTCATATCCCGTTGCCGCAATGCAGATAAGCTTTAATTTGGGGGCATGTTCCAACACCTTTTTTGTTATTTTAATTTTGTTTATTATAATAACCTCAGCATCTTTAATCCTTGTTAAAACTTCATCCTCTGTTGAGGTTGGATACGTTCTAAGTTCACCAATTTCTTCTATTTTTTCAAATGAAACATCTTTACCCAGCGTTTCTCTGTCAAGTGCAATAATTATCATTTTCTTTCCCCCTTACTATTTTTATTTATTATATAATATTCACCTTTGTGCCGACAATTTGAAATTTGATTACTTTATTGTTTGCAAAAAAGCATCCACCTCATCTCTTGATTTAAATATAATTACTTGTTTATTCTTTTCATACTTATTAAGAAGCTCATAGATTTTCGGCAAATTGTCAAACGAAAACTTTTCAATATATTCTTTGAAATCTTCAGATAGTTCTGTTTCAATCCAAGGCAAATCACATCGCCCTTTTCCAATCCGCCTTGTTGCCCCTTGTAAACAAACCTCAGCAGGCAAATCAAAAAGAAAAACCGTATCGCATTGTTGCATTCGCATTTCAATGGTTCGTTGATAGTTACCATCTATAATCCAATTTGGATTATTAAATATTTCTAAAATCCGATTATCAAAATCTTCTCTCGAAATATGCGTCTTGTCTGGTTTGTGCCATATCGCATCCAAATAGTATAAGGGAAAACCAGTTATTTTATTTAACTTTTCAGCGAATGTTGTCTTACCACTACCCGGACAACCAATTACTATTACTTTTTTCATAAGTTTACCTTCCTTGAAAAAAGCGTTTCCGATTATTAAATCAGAAACGCAGTAATGCAGGGGGTTATATATTCTCAATTTTTATAAGGTTTGTGTTACCTGACTGACC
>JAZNGL010000020.1:0-5803 GCA_045576435.1 Clostridia bacterium | reverse complement strand
TACGATCCGACTTCACAAGAAAACAAATTCACATCCCTATGCTACTTACCATTATTATCGTTGTGCTACTGCAAGAAAGATGAAAAAGAGTGCCTGCGGGAACCATACAATAAGAATTGATCATCTCGAAGAAATAGTTCTTGCTACAATCCAGCAAATGATATACACTGCTATTGATATGAATAAACTGCTTGAGGAGATTAACGCAAGCAGCTCACGAAAAAAAGAATCAGATCATTTGCAAAAGGCTATAAAAACACAAACAACCGAAAGAGATAAATGCATGAGAATGATGGTTGACTTATATCCAGACTTGAAAAGTGGTCTTATAAGCCAGGAAGAATATTTGATGTTAAAGCAAAATATGACCGAAAAAATAGAGACACTTGATAAGATGATAGAAAGCTTGACCGAAACAGCCAAAAATTACGAAGAGGGCGTAAACGAGGAAAATGAGTTTATTGCACACTTCAAAAAGTATGGCAAATTAAAATCTCTTACCAGAGCTGTCTTAACGGAATTGGTAGAAGAAATTCTCGTGCATGAGAATAAAAAAGTTACAATAGTATTTAAATTCGAAGATCCGTATAAGGAAGCTATGGAATATATCGAAATGAATAAAGATATTATCAAGACAGCTTAATCTGTTACAGAATTTGCTTTTTGGATAAAAATTACAGCAATTGTTAAAGATACACCATATTAGCGTTTTTCAGGGTTTTTAAGCCTCAAAATACAGGCCTAAAAACCCTCTTTTGTGCAAATTGTATACAAATGTTGAAAAAACTATACAAAATAAACAAAACTAAAGAAATTTATGGTGTACCCTTGACATCTTCCCCTGCCGCTGTTGATACATTATGCACTCATTTCAAAGACACTAACAGACAACCTGATTTTTATGATCTTATTATAACAGGAGATTTAGGTGTTGTGGGAAAATCTATCATACTAGATATGATGTTAGAGGAAGGCTTTGACTTATCCCAGAACTATAACGATTGTGGCTGTATGATTTATGACATTGAAAAACAGGATATGCACGCAGGAGGCTCAGGTTGCGGTTGCGGTGCCGTTACTCTTTGTGGACATATTATGAACTCTTTCAAAGCAAAAACCTTGAAAAACGTCTTATTCATTGGAACAGGTGCACTTCTCAGTCCCACATCAAGTTTACAGGGTGAATCAATCCCATCTGTTGCACATGCAATTGCAATTTCTATATGAATTTAAAATTATAAGAAAACGGAGATGAATTTATGCAGTATCTTAACGCTTTCTGGATGGGTGGTCTTTTCTGTGCAATTGCACAAATTTTAATTGATAAAACCAAGCTCACTCCAGCAAGAATTTTGGTATCCTTTGTTGTTGCGGGTGTTATTCTCAGCTCTCTTGGTCTTTATGAAAAACTAATTCAAATTGGAGGTGCAGGAGCAACCGTGCCAATTATAGGTTTTGGCAACACTCTTGCACAAGGGGTTATAAAAGGAATTAAAAATACAGGTTTTTTAGGCATATTCACTGGTGGCGTTTCTGCTGCCGCAGGCGGAATAACCGCGTCTGTTTTTTTTGGTCTTTTAATTGCTTTAATTTTTAATCCTAAACAAAAATAACTTTCTAATAAAAAATGACAGGAACGAACTTTGTTCCTGTCATTTTTTAATTAAAGTTTGTTTCTCTGTATTTTACCACTAACCGTCTTTGGAAGGCTATCTCTGAATACAACTATTCTTGGATACTTATATGGTGCAGTTTTTGCCTTTACATAGTTTTGAATCTCTTTTTTCAATTCCTCTGTAGGCTCTGTTCCGTCAACAAGTACAATGCTTGCCTTAACAACCTGACCTCTGACATCATCAGGAACAGCAGAAACTCCACACTCTAATACATATGGAAGCTCCATAATAACATTCTCAATTTCAAATGGACCAATTCTATATCCCGAAGATTTGATAACATCATCAATCCTGCCCTCATACCAATAAAATCCGTCTTCATCCCGCCAAGCAAGGTCTCCGGTGTGATAAAATCCGTCATACCACACTTCATCAGTCTTTTCCTTATCCTCGTAATATCCTGTGAAAAGGCCACAAGGTGCGCCATTTGAAACTCTTATTGCAATCTCACCTATCTCACTCGTCTTAACCGGATTGCCTTTAGTATCCAACAGTTCTACATCGTATATTGGCGCAGGCTTACCCATTGAACCTATTTTATGCGGTTTTCCTATAAGATTTCCAATAATCATCGTGCTTTCTGATTGGCCAAATCCTTCTTTTATCTGAAGTCCTGTTATCTTTTCAAATTGACGATATACTTCCGGATTTAGTGCCTCTCCTGCTGTTGTCATATGTTTCACCGATGATAAATCATACTGAGCTATATCTTGTTTGATTAACATTCTGAGCATTGTCGGCGGAGCACAAAATGTTGTAATTTGATATTTAGCAAACATTGGTAGAATATCTGCTGCATCAAATCTGTCAAAATCATATACAAAAGTTGCCGCCTCACAGAGCCATTGTCCATAAAGCTTACCCCACATAGCCTTCGCCCATCCGGTGTCCGAAATTGTAAAATGCAAGCCGTCCGGATCTGCATTATGCCAATATTTTGCCGTATGAAAATGGCCCAGAACATATTTATGATTATGCACTGCAATTTTAGGATAGCCCGATGTTCCTGACGTAAAGAACATCAACAAAGTATCATCTCCACATGGGGAATCTTCTGTACGGTCAAAATGGGTGCTGAATCGCTTATATTCTTCATCAAACGATCTCCAGCCCTCACGCTCACCATTTACAATCAACTTGTTAATAAGCTGCGGACATTTTTTTGCAGCAATATCCACTTGATGTGCAGTATCGCCATCCGCCGTACAAATTATTGTGCTAATGCCTGCCGCATTGAAACGATATTCAAAATCATGTTCCTGAAGTTGATTAACCGCAGGAATTGCTATTGCGCCAAGCTTGTTTAACCCCAGCATTGCAAACCAAAATTGATAATGTCTTTTCAAAACCAACATTACCTTGTCGCCTTTTTTTATTCCTAATGACGCAAAATAGTTGGCACATTGGCTTGATGCCTTTCTCATATCTGTGAATGTGAATCTGTTTTCTGTTTTATCTTTTGAAATATGCAACATTGCTAACTTATCAGGTTCACGATAAGAAAGCTCATCAACCAAATCAAATGCAAAATTGAATTTATCTGTGTCTTTAAAGTTTATTGAAACAGGCGTTCCTGCCTCATCCTCAACAACATCTATGTATTTACGATAAATTCTATCCTTATTATCTCTGTGAATTGTTCCTATAATCTGTTCAGGTATAATTTCTGTCGCACCCTCACCCTTTTCATAATCAGAACGAAGAACAATTGCATAAAAAGTACAATCTTTTCCATTAACCGCAATCATTCCGTGAGGAGTGTCACTGTTATAATAGATGCTGTCGCCAGGACCAAGCACCTCCGTATGGTCACCTACCTGAACCATAAGATTTCCCTCTATAACAATATCACATTCTTGTCCTTCATGTGTTGTAAGTTCAATTGGTTTTCCTTGAGCCTCTTCTTCATAAGTACTTTTAACAAACAAAGGTTCTGCAATACGATTTTTGAACGCATATGCAAGATTATAATATGTCATTTTGTGAGCCTTAGCAATCTGTTGTCCTGCTCCTGCACGAGTAACAGTATATGACTTAAGATTAGGGCTATAGCCTTCAATAATATCTGTAACGTTAACCCCTAATGCTGAAGCACAACGATATATGAATGCAAAGTTTAAATCGCTGTTTCCCTTCTCGCATTCTTCATATTGTTCCACAGATACTCCCGTCTTTTGAGCCATATATTCTAGAGAATACCCCTCAATTTCTCTTAATTCGTGAATTCTTTGTGCCATTTCTTTAATTTTCAAATTAAGTTCATTATATGTTTCCATTTTTTTCGCCCTTTCTGAGACAAAATTTACTCAAAATATAAAAAACTCGTCCCAAAGTATAAATAAACTTTGAGACGAGCATACTTCAAAACTTGCCCGCGGTACCACTCAAATTGCGATATAAACCGCCACTCTCAGAATCCTGCAATTCCTATGCCTTAACGCAGCAATCACGAGAAGGTTCTAATCATTTTGAGAATTCTTTTGCTCAAAACTTTCTTCCTTCCGGCTCGGAAGCTACAAACACAGAAGCTTCTCCTATGGCTCGCACCAACCGCCACTTCTCTCTCAGGTTTCTCAACTGTGTCCTCTTCGTCTATGCCTTTATTTTTTAAAATTATATCATAGTCTTTTTAGTTTGTCAAGTATTTTATATCTTTTATCTTAAGAGTTTCTTTGAAAGTTCAATTAAATCTTCTCTCGGACATGACTCTGTCGCTAACGCTTCAAAGATATCCATATCAAAAACCTGGTTGTTTTTAATACCAACAACTCTGTTGCCTATGCCTTCATTCAGTAACTGAACAGCTCTGCAGCCCATTTCGCTTGCGCGCACTCTATCTAAAGTGCTTGGAGCACCTCCGCGTTGGAAATAACCTAAAATTGTTGTTCTGGTTTCAATTCCTGTTACGCTTTGAATTTTCTTTTCAAGTTCATGAACGTCAATATTCACACCTTCAGCAACAATAATTATGAAATGCTTCTTATTTATTTCATTACCTCTGTTGATTGGTGCAAGAATATCTCTATCAAAATCAAACTCTTTTTCAGGTATTAAAATCGCTTCTGCTCCCGATGCAATACCAACATTAATAGCTATATTCCCTGAATTTCTTCCCATAACCTTAATAACGTTACAGCGACTATGGCTATCTGCTGTATCACGAATTTTATCAACTGCTTCCATAGCTGTGTTTATAGCTGTATCAAATCCAATTGTATATTCAGTGTATGGAATATCATTATCAATAGTTCCTGGAACTCCAATTGCTGGCAATCCCTCAGCGCATAATGCTCTTGCCCCTCTGAATGAACCATCACCGCCGATTATAACCATACCTTCTATTCCAAATTTTTTAGCTTCATTAACAGCATGTCTAACACCTTCTGTTGTCTTAAACTCTTTACTTCTTGCTGTTCTCAGAATGGTCCCGCCTCTTTGCATAATAGCTGACACGTAGTTGGAATCTACTTCAAAAATATCACCATTCATCAAGCCTTCATATCCATTTTTAACAGCCATTGCCTTTATTCCATAATGTTCTGCTGTTCGGACCACTGCTCTGATAGCTGCATTCATTCCCGGAGCATCGCCACCGCTTGTTAGAACCCCAATACATTTTATTTTGCTCATTTCTAACATCTTTCCTTTACATATTTTTGCTATTCTTATTATGCCAAAAATACTGCAAAATAAACTTACAATATCTAAAATCATAATAATCAATCTCAGATAATGTAAATTTTTTTTGCTTATGATATAGAAAAAAGTCGTTAAAAAACGACTTTTTGGTGACTCCGAGGGGAATTGAACCCCTGTTACCGCCGTGAAAGGGCGGTGTCTTAACCTCTTGACCACGGAGCCATATGGCTCCCCCTGTTGGACTTGAACCAACGACCCTGCGGTTAACAGCCGCATGCTCTACCGACTGAGCTAAGGAGGAATATCTAAGACAGACAATATTTAATTTTATGTCTGTCTTTAAAAGATTCCGGCAACGTCTTAATTTCCCAGGCAGTCGCCCGCCAAGTATCCTCAGCGCTAAGGAGCTTAACTACTGTGTTCGGTATGGGAACAGGTGTGACCTCCTTGCTATCGTCACCGAATATATGTCAAACGAGCAAGCTCGT
>JAZNGL010000019.1:0-8409 GCA_045576435.1 Clostridia bacterium | reverse complement strand
CAATAATTTGACGTGGAGCCTTACCGCGTCTAAAGCCCTGAACGTTAATTTTGCCTACGTTCTTTTTGTAAGCTTTTTCTATTGCAGCGCAGAACTCTTCGCCACTTACTGAAAATTCAAAGCTAACAACATTCTTTTCTGTTTTTTCTACTGTACTCATTTAAAACATTCCTCTCTTACATCTCTTACCGCCAAAACAAACTTCGGCTTCACTTTTTATCATTTGGCTATAATTATATCACATTTATTTCCTCTTGACAATAGCTATTTTGATGTTTTTTTCAAATAACTGGGCAATTTTTTATACTTTTATACCAAAATTGGTGTAAAATTAACATAATCACAAGCAACAAGCTTTAATTCTATGCCATCAACCACACCGACTACTGCATTTTTTTGTGCATATGAATGTAAATGTCCATAAACGCAACAACTTACCCCATAATTTTTCATTATTTCAATAAATCCATTATCTGCGCCTGTGTTATCTATCGGAGGATAGTGCATCCCAACAACGATTCTGTCCTTTTTTAACCGCCGCGCCTCCTCCAAAGAAAGTATCAAACGTTTTCGCTCTCTGTCAACGATTTTTATGTTTTCTTTATTATCTGTCTCCTGCAAGGTCCATCCCCGCGTTCCACAAATTGCTGTGTTTTCAAATTCAATTGCCGTATTGTGAACAATTCTTATTGTCTCAAATTCGTTATCCTCAAGAAATTTCTCCATTTTTCTCAAGGTTGTCCACCAATAATCATGATTTCCTTTCATAATTACCTTTTGCCCATTGAGTTTATCTAAAAAATCAAAATCTCTGACAGCATCCTCAAGATAAGTCCCCCAAGAAACGTCACCGGGAACAATCACCAAATCATCTTTGGTAACAATACTTTGCCAATTCTCGTAAATTTTTTCGCTATAGTTTTCCCACTTGTCACCAAAAACATCCATAGGCTTGTCTGTGCCCAAAGACAAATGCAAATCCGACAACGCATAAATCGACAAAGCTCATTCCTCCCATTTTATTCAGATATTACTTTAGTTTCTAACAAAGCTATCAACCGTTTCGAGCAATTTATCCTTTTTGCAAACACCTTTAAATCTCTTCTCTTTGTTTTTAAGTTCAACAAGAGATGTTGGAATATCCATTTTGGATACCTCTGCAAGAAGTTCAAGTAACTCAAAATCATTCTTACCATCGGTTTTCACATTTAATGCAGACAAAACACTTTGGTTAAATTTGAACGGACTTGCTGTTGATGCAATAACCGTTGGCGTTTCATCCTTGGTTTCTTCTTTATATTGCTTATAAACATCAAAAGCCACGGCTGTGTGTGTGTCAATTGTATAGTCATATTTTTCTTTTGTCGCTAAAATACACTTTTTGGTTGCAGAATCATCACAACAACCTGCCCAGAAGAATTTTGAAACCGCTTTCTTCATTTCATCGGGCAAAGTATATCTACCGCTCTCTTTCAAATCATTCATCCACTTATTAACCTTTTCATCATCGTTTCCGCAAAGGTCAAAAAGGAGTCTTTCAAGGTTGCTTGAAATTAAAATATCCATAGAAGGAGATATTGTCGTGTAGAATTCACGATTTCTGTCATATTCACCATTTTTGATAAACTCGGTTAAAACATTATTTGAATTTGATGCGCAAATGAGTTTCTTTATCGGAATCCCCATTTTTTCAGCATAATATGCCGCAAGAATGTTTCCAAAATTGCCTGTTGGAACGCATACATTGATTTCTTCGCCAAGCTTTACCTGATTGCTCTTCACCATATCACAATATGCAGATATGTAATAAACTATTTGTGGAACAAGACGACCCCAATTAATTGAATTAGCTGATGACAAAACGGCACCGCTTTCCAAAAAGTTCTTCTTTGCGTTTTCATCGGTGAAAATTGTTTTAACACCTGTTTGAGCATCATCAAAATTGCCCTCTATACCTGAAACAAAAACATTTTTACCTTCCTGAGTAATCATTTGAAGCTTTTGAATTTCACTAACACCATCACTAGGATAAAAAACAACTATTTTTGTTCCGTCAACGTCTTTAAAGCCTTCCAGCGCCGCTTTACCTGTATCTCCGGATGTTGCAACAAGAATAACAACTGTTTTATCCTCATTTGTCTTTTTCATAGATTTAGTGAGAAAATGTGGTAAAATCTGAAGCGCCATATCCTTAAACGCACAAGTTGGGCCATGCCAAAGTTCAAGAACATTAATTCCATCGCCAAGACTCACAAGCGGTGCAGGATTTGCTCCACCAAATTTTTTATTGCTATATGCATTTTCAGCACAATCACGCAACTCACTCTCTGAAAAATCTGTTAAATATTTGCTCAAAACACTAACAGCCCTATCGATATAACTCATATCAATAAGCTCCTTCAAATCATCAGTTGATATTGATGGAATTTTTTCAGGAACAAATAAGCCGCCTTCATTCGACAATCCCTTTTTTATTGCCTCTGCAGCTTCAACTGTTAATTTTTTGTTTCTGGTACTCATATATTGCATTTTTTATATTCCCCTTTCAGTAAAAACAACACCTGATATAAAAAAGCAGAAAGGAGCAAAACCGAATTTTACGAAAAACACGTAAAACCGACCGCTCCAATATCTGCATATCCGAATAATATAAAGCTTACGCTATATATTTTTTAACCAATTCTGTTGCCTCTGCCACATCTGCACTAACCATAAGAGTAAAGGATACATCAAATTTCTTTTCTAACATCTCTAATGCAGAAATCAAGCAATCAATATTAGCCACGCTTTCACTCGGAACACTCTTGAAAACACTGTCAATAAAAATATGTGTCACATCAAAATCCTGAGCAATTATTCCGCAAAGCATACCAACAAACACATCAAAATTCTTTATATCAAACTGTTCGGTGTTTACCATTCTTGCTTCTCTGTCGATATCGTGCATCAGACGATTGCCTTCGGTAATACAAACCACATTGCCTTTCTCTTCATTGATTGCTCTGTTAACATCATCAATCAATTTTTTTGTTTTACCGCTGCCTTTCAAGCCAAAATGAACTTTAATCATAGCAATACCGCCCTTCATTTATTTTATCTGTTGGAAAATGCATCTCACTTTCCTTGATATTATAATATCATACATTTTAAAATTTCTCAATAGTTTTTTTAAATTATTTTAATCTTTTTTCCAAATTTTCTCTTTCATCCTCATATCCGGGTTTTCCAAGGAGCGCAAACATGTTCTTTTTATAGCTTTCAACGCCCGGCTGATTGAACGGATTAACGCCAAGCATATATCCGCTTATGCCACAAGCTTTCTCAAAGAAATAAACCAACTGACCAAGTGTATATTCATCCAAAGCATCTATTTTTAATATGAGATTCGGAACACCACCATCTGTATGTGCAAGAAGTGTTCCCTCAAACGCTTTTTTATTGACATAATCAACAGTTTTTCCGCTAAGGAAGTTAAGTCCGTCAATATTATCGGCATCCTCTCCGATTGTTATATCAGTTTTTGAATTTTTAACATATAAAACCGTCTCAAAAATATTCCTGAGTCCATCCTGAATATATTGTCCCATTGAATGAAGGTCCGTTGAGAAACAAGCACCTGCAGGGAAAATACCCTTTTGGTCTTTGCCCTCACTCTCACCATAAAGTTGTTTCCACCATTCAATAAAATATTGAAGTTCAGGCTCATAATTAACAAGCATTTCAATTGTCTTGCCTTTTCTATATAAAACATTTCTGATTGCAGCATATTTATAGCAATCATTTTCTTCAAGACTTTCATTTGCATATATTTCCATAGCATCGGCTGCACCCTGCATCAGCTTATCTATATCTGCACCACAAACTGCAATCGGCAAAAGTCCAACCGCCGTAAGAACAGAATATCTTCCGCCAACATCATCCGGCACAACAAAGGTTTCATAACCTTCGTTGTCTGCAAGCCCTTTAAGAGCACCCTTTGCCTTGTCGGTTGTTGCATATATCCTCTCTCTTGCTCCATCCTTGCCATATTTTTTCTCAAGATATTCTTTAAAAATTCTGAATGCAACAGCAGGCTCTGTTGTTGTTCCTGATTTTGAAATAATATTAACCGAAACGTCCATACCTTCAATAGTCTTAAGAATTCCATTGATATAATTAGGGCTTATGCTGTTTCCAGCAAATATTATTTTTGTTTTTGCTGTATAGTTATAAAACGGTCCTGTCAAAAAATCAATTGCAGCCTTTGCTCCAAGATATGAACCACCTATTCCAATAACAATCAAAACATCTGAATTGCTTCTGATTTTTTCTGCTGCCTTTTTAATTCTAGCAAACTCCTCTTTATCATAATCCCTTGGCAAGTCCATCCAACCAAGAAAATCATTGCCGGCACCGCTCTTGTCGTGAAGCATGTTGTGTGCTACTTTCAATTGACCTTTTATGTTTTCAATTTCTTCCTCAGTAAAAAAATCTAATGCTTTCTTATAATCAAATTCTATTGCCTTTTTCATCTTTCAAATCTCCTCATCATTTTCTATTTACAAAACTTTTCAACGTAATTTGCCATAGCTTCTTCAATAATTTTTTCCGCAACCGTTCTGCCTTTAACTTCATTCACTGCCGTTTCTTTATTTTCAAGATTTTTATAAACAGTGAAAAAATGCCTCATTTCACTAAAAATATGAGCTGGTAATTGATCAATATCAGTATAATGATTATAATTCGGGTCGTTGAATGGAATTGCAATAATCTTTTCATCAGAACGTCCGTTATCAACCATGGTAATCACGCCAATCGGATATGCACGCACAAGCGACAATGGTTCTAACGGTTCAGCACAGATAAGCAAAACATCAAGAGGGTCATTATCATCACCATAGGTTCTTGGAATAAATCCGTAATTGGCCGGATAATGAGTTGATGTATATAGAATTCTATCAAGAATTATATATCCTGTTTCCTTATCGAGCTCATATTTTTTCTTGCTACCTTTTGAAATTTCAACCACACATATAAAATCTTCCGCGTTAATTCTCTTTGGTGATATATCGTGCCATATATTATTTGCCACTATTCTCTCTCCCTTTAAAATTAAACTTCAGTATCCCTACTTAATCAGAGAAATCCGTTGAAGTTCGCCCAATATCACTTCGAAAGAACCTCTCCGCCTTTCCCTATTCTAGATTTCACTTTTCCTTAAGTTTATTATATATTATTATGCCATAGTCAAAATAAAAAGTCAATCAAAAATCATATTTTTCATATCCTTAAAAACGACAAAAATTTCAGGCTTGATTTTATATAATAATCAAAAGGAGAGTATGCTGCGTGAAACCAATTATCTATTTAGATTTGTTATTTTTATTAAATTTTTTGATGGACTCAATCATAATATATTCAGCCTCACTAATTTTAAAGCGAAGGCTCCACCCACTTCATCTTGCCCTCGCTGCATCGGTTGCTGCATTATATTCATCCGCTATGTTTTTTCCACAACTTTCTGTCCTTTATTCACTCTCAGCAAAAGTGTTTTTTTGGGGACTGATTGCGGTTATTGCCTTTCCAACAAAATCCGTTTTAATTTTTTTTAAAAACTCTTTAATTCTTTGTGCAGTTTCAGCTATTTTTGCCGGAATCAGCTTTATGTTAATTTTTGCAACTAGCTTTGGCACATCTGTTGGTGCTGCAGTTTCAAATGGCGAAATATACATAAACATAAACGCTTCAACCCTGACAATTTCAACCATTTTAGCATATTCTACATTTTATGTGATGTCCTTCACAAACAAAAAAAATACAACTCGCGAAAAACAAATTTTCTCAGCGAAAATATTCTTTTTTAACAACTCTCTTTCTATTCGGGCACTTCTCGACACCGGCTGTGAATTAACAGATCCTCTATGTGGTAAAGCTGTTCTTATACTAGATAAGACTCTCTCAAAAAAACTGTTACCAACCGTCTTTTTTAACGCCCTTGAATATGAATTTATTGATGACCTTCCTTATGACCTGGTTAAAAGATATCGCATTTTACCATATTCAACTATCAACAATCTAAAAGGCTCCATGCACGCCTTTGTTGCAGATAAACTAATACTCGACGACAAAATAATACCCTCTGCTATAATTGGACTTTCTCCAAACAAGCTTTGTGATAATTATGAATTTGATGCAATTTTTAACCCTGAAATTCTAACAGAAAACAAGGAGGAAAAGAACTATGCTATACAAACAACTCTCAAAAATTAAACTACTCATAACCAAAGCACTTTCAAAGCTAGGACTGACAAAAAAAATACATTATGTAGGCGGAGCCGACACATTGCCGCCACCTCTCACGCTCGACGAAGAACAAACTTTAATCGAACTGCTCAGAACCGAAACCGATATTGAAAATGTCAAAAACACTCTTATTGAGCACAATCTGAGACTGGTTGTTTACATTGCAAAAAAATTTGAAAACACAGGCATCGGTGTTGAAGATTTAATTTCAATAGGAACTATCGGACTTATTAAAGCAATAAACACTTTCAAGCCAGATAAGAACATTAAGCTTGCTACATATGCCTCACGTTGCATAGAAAATGAAATTCTGATGTATCTTAGAAAAAACAGCTCAAACAAAATTAATATTTCTATTGATGAGCCATTGAATGTTGATTGGGATGGAAACGAACTTCTTCTTTCCGATATTCTCGGCACCGATAGTGATGTAACTCAGCGAAAAGTCGAAGACGAAGTGGACAAAGAGCTGCTTCGCATCGCAATGAGTCGCCTTTCGCAACGAGAACAAAACATAATGGAACTGCGTTTTGGCATAAATTCTTCAGGAGAAGAAAAGACTCAAAAACAAGTTGCTGATATATTGGGTATCTCCCAGTCTTACATATCCCGTCTTGAAAAAAGGATTATGTCACGATTAAAGAGAGAGATAACAAAAATGATTAATAGTTAAAATATCTGACAATTCCAATATAAATTCCCCAAGCCATACGTCTTCTATATTCTTCGTCACTTAGAAGTTTCGTTTCTTCGGGATTTGATAAAAATCCACATTCAATAAGTGCTGAGGGAGTTTTATTGTTTTTCAGAACAAAAATATCATTAGTTGCTTTTGCTTTTCGGTTATTATCGTCTTTTATAGTATCTTTGATTGACTTTTGAATAAGTTCACCAAGTTTTTTGCTTTCCTCAGATTTTGCTGTATAAAAAACTTGTGCTCCTTTATATTTTGATTGCGGGAACTTATTCATGTGAATGCTGAGAAAAATATCGGCTTTATAATCCTCAATATCTTTTTTACGTTCTTTTAAATCCGACTTTTTTTGTGATATATTTTTGTCTCTATCGGGATTGGCAGTATTTGAATCATCTGTCCTGGTTAATATTGCCGTCCCGCCGCCTTCTTCAATATAAGCCTGTAAAAAATAGGCAATTTTAAGATTTAGATCCTTTTCGAGCACTTCTCCCGAATTTGCCCCCGCATCAATCCCTCCATGTCCCGGATCAATCACAATTATTTTATCGCTAAGTGGAAGTGCCAAAGTTTCAACCGTACTATTTTTTGAAACTGCAAGTCCGGCACAAACCATTAAAATGCCTATCACAAGTATATTAAAATATGCCTTTCTGGCAAATATCACCCTGAACTTTTTCATAATAAAAACCCACCTCTTTTAATTAAAAATATATGTCAGAGGTGGGTTGTTTTATTCAGTTTTGTTTTTATCTTTATTTCTCGTTCTTATAAACTTCTTTGAAATATTTGTATGTGTCAACCTTGAGTTCTCCGCAAGCTGCTTCATCACACACAATAATGCCATCTTTATGCATTTGCAAAGCGCTGATTGTCCATGCATGGTCAACACCGCCTTCAACACAATGACGAAGTGCACGAGCCTTGTTATGACCATTTATCAACAACATAACTTGTTTTGAATCACACACTGTTCCAACACCAACAGAAAGAGCTGTTTTAGGCACTTGATTCGGGTCGTTATCAAAGAAACGTGAATTAACAATTAAAGTATCTTCTGTCAATCCGCGAACACCTGTGCGAGATGATAAAGAGGTGAATGGCTCATTGAATGCAATATGACCATCAACACCGCTACCGCCCATGAATAAGTCAATCCCGCCGTAAGATGCTATTTTGTCTTCATATCTTTGACATTCTGCCTCTAAGTCGTCAGCCATACCATTTAAAATGTTAATGTTTTCAGCAGGAATGTCTATGTGATTAAAGAAATTATCATGCATAAAATACCAGTAGCTCTGCTCATGTTCTCTTGGAAGGCCAACATATTCATCCATGTTAAAGGTAACTACATTTTTAAAGGTTACCTTGCCGGCTTTGTTCATTTCGCTCAGTTTTTTATAAACCCCAAGAGGAGAAGACCCGGTTGGGAG
>JAZNGL010000018.1:0-8331 GCA_045576435.1 Clostridia bacterium | reverse complement strand
CACTAACAGGAATGAAAGCACCACTCAAACCGCCAACATAACTTGACGCCATAATTCCGCCTTTTTTAACAGCATCATTAAGCATAGCAAGAGCCGCTGTTGTGCCATGTGTGCCACATTTTTCAAGACCCATTTCTTCAAGAATATAAGCAACACTATCACCAATTTCAGGTGTTGGTGCAAGCGATAAGTCAACAATTCCAAATGGCACATCAAGTCTTTTCGATGCTTCTTGTGCAACAAGTTGACCCATTCTTGTTATCTTAAACGCTGTTTTTTTGATTGTTTCTGCAACAACACCAAAGTCCTTACCCTTCACCTTTTCAAGAGCCGACTTAACAACTCCCGGTCCGCTAACTCCGACATTTATAACAGAATCGCCCTCGGTAACACCATGAAATGCTCCCGCCATAAAAGGATTATCCTCAACAGGATTTGCAAAAACAACAAGCTTGGCACAACCAAAAGAATCTTTGTCTGCAGTAGCCTTTGCGGTTTTCTTAATTATCTCACCCATCATTTTAACTGCATCCATATTTATTCCAGCCTTAGTTGTTGCAACTCCAACAGAAGAACATACTCTGTCTGTTTTTGCAAGTGCTTCAGGAATAGATTCAATTAAAACACGGTCACCCTTTGAAACCCCCTTTGAAACAAGTGCTGAAAAGCCTCCTATAAAATTCACGCCCGTTTCTTTTGCCGCACGATCAAGTGCCTCTGCATAACAAAGATAGTTTTTCGCATCACTTGCTCCGGCAATCAAGGCAATTGGCGTGACTGATATTCTCTTATTTATAATCGGAATACCATACTGACGGCTTATATCCTCACCGGTTTTAACAAGTTTTTCTGCCCTTTGTGTAATCTTATCATAAATTTTCGAGCATGCTTTTTCTGCATTTGAATCAATGCAGTCAAGCAACGAAATTCCCATTGTTATCGTTCTTATATCAAGATGTTCATCATCTATCATCTTAATCGTTTCAATAATCTCTCTTGTATTAATCATATTTCCTCCGATTATGTTCTTTTATATTCTGTGCATAGAATTAAAAATTTCTTCGTTCTGCATTCTTATATCAACGCCAATTTCAACGCCAATTTCATCTAATTTCTTAGCAACATTTGAACTCTCCACACTTTTATCTAAATCAACCAACATAATCATAGTAAAAATATCTTTCATAATAGTCTGGTTTATGTCTAAAATATTTATTCCATGTTGATAAAGACATGTGCTGACTTTAGCAATAATTCCCGGACAATCCTTTCCCATTACCGTAACAATAGCTCTCATTTTTTCTTTTCTCCTTAAAAATGTTTTTAATAGACAAAAAAGTCCATCAATCAAGCAATATTATACAACCGCTAGCCAAATACGTCAAGTAAATTTTTCTTTAAAAATTGTTGAATTTTTTTTGTTTTTATGGTATTATATATATATTAGAAGAAACTTGACGAAGAGGTTTTTATATGTTCCTTCCAATTTCAAAAAACGATATGAAAGCACAAGGTATTGATCGCCTTGACTTTATTTATGTGATAGGCGATGCATACGTTGACCATTCAAGCTTTGGACATGCAATCATTTCCAGGATTCTGGAAAATGCGGGCTATAGTGTTGGTATCATTTCTCAACCTGATTGGCACACTTGCGATGCATTCAAAACTCTGGGTGAGCCAAGGCTTGCTTTTTTAGTTTCATCGGGCAATATTGACCCAATGGTTAACCATTATACTGCATCAAAAAAGCTTCGTTCAAACGACCTTTATTCACCTGGCGGAGTTATGGGAAAACGCCCCGATAGAGCAACGGTTGTTTATTGTAATCGAATTCGCGAAGCCTTTGGCAAGAAAGTTCCTATTATTATTGGTGGAATCGAAGCAAGTCTTCGCCGATTTGCCCATTATGACTATTGGTCCGATAAAGTTCGTCGCAGTATTTTGATTGATAGTGGTGCCGACTTACTGATTTACGGCATGGGCGAGCATCAGATTGTTGAGGTTGCTGATTTGCTCAATTGTGGCACATCCATATCGCAGATTAAAAACATTGCGGGTACTGCCTATATTGAGGATGCCGATGCACAACTCCCTGAGGGCAGTATATTAATCCCATCTTATGACGAAGTTTCATCAAATAAACGTCTATATGCTAATGCCACTGCAATACAATATGAACAACAAGATGCCTTTCGTGGTATGCCAATCGTCCAGGCAGATAACGAAAAAAAATATGTTGTTCAGCTACCCCCTTCACCACCACTCACAACCGCTGAACTGGATGCGGTTTATGGGCTCCCCTATGAAGGAACATATCATCCATCCTATAAGGCATTGGGCGGAGTTCCCGCAATACGTGAGATTGAATTCAGCATCACCTCTTGTCGTGGATGCTTTGGTGGTTGTAACTTTTGCACGTTAGCCTTTCATCAAGGCAGAACAGTTGTTGCAAGAAGCCACGATTCAATAATCCGGGAAGCTGAAAAATTATGCAAACGACCTAATTTCAAAGGATATATTCACGACGTTGGTGGACCGACAGCAAATTTCAGAGCACCTTCGTGCCAGAAACAGCTATTAAACGGTGTTTGCAAAAACCGTCAGTGTTTGTTCCCAACACCATGTAAAAATCTCGAAGTATCACATGCAGATTATCTGCAACTTCTTAGAAAGTTACGAAAAATCAAAGAAGTTAAAAAGGTGTTTATTCGTTCGGGAATCCGCTTTGATTATCTTATTGAAGATAAAAACGAAGAATTTTTCCATGAACTTTGCAAGCACCATATAAGCGGTCAGCTAAGAGTTGCTCCTGAGCATATTTCAGATAATGTTCTTCAATATATGGGTAAACCCAAAAATGAAGTATATGAAAAATTTCTTCGAAAATTCGATGTAATAAATAAAAAATCCGGGAAAAACCAATATGTTGTTCCATATCTCATGTCATCACATCCGGGAAGCACTCTTCGTGATGCAGTTAAGCTTGCAGAATATTTGCATGAAAAACATATAAATCCCGAACAGGTTCAGGATTTTTATCCCACACCCGGTAGCATATCAACCTGTATGTATTATACGGGATTGGACCCAAGAACAATGAAATCGGTTTATGTTCCGAAAAGCTACCACGAAAAACAAATGCAACGTGCACTTTTGCAATCTTCAAATCCCGAAAACTATGACCTTGTTTTCGAGGCACTGAAAAAAACAAACAGACTTGACTTAGTTGGCTATGGTCAGGCTTGCCTGATTAGGCCATTGAAAGGAGATAATAAAAATGGCAATAATTTTGAGCGGAAAAACAGTTTCAGCAAGAATAAAGGAAGAACTGAAAATCGAGGTAGAAAGTCTAAAGGCTCAGGGCATAAATCCGGGTCTCGCAGTAGTTATAGTCGGTGACGACCCTGCATCAAAGGTATATGTCGGCAGAAAAGAAGCTATGTGTGCAGAACTTGGCATGCACTCTGAAAAATTTGCACTTCCTGAAGAAACAACTCAGGATGAGCTTGTTTCATTGGTGGAAAAATTGAATAATGATTCCAAAATACATGGCATTTTAGTTCAGCTTCCTCTTCCTTCACATCTTGATGAGAAAGCAGTTATAAATGCAATAAATCCAAAAAAGGATGTTGATGCTTTTCATCCTGTAAATGTTGGTAAAATTATGATTGGTGACTATGACTTTGTGCCTTGCACACCTGCCGGAATAATGGAACTTATTGCAGAGAGCAATGTTGAAATTGAAGGCAAGCAATGTGTTGTCGTTGGCAGAAGCAATATTGTTGGAAAACCAATGAGCATGCTTCTTCTCCATAAGAATGGGACTGTTACAACATGTCATTCAAGAACCAAAAACATTAAAGAAATCACAAGAAGTGCTGATATTCTGGTTGCCGCAGTTGGTAAAGCTAATTTCATTACCGCTGATATGGTAAAAGAAGGCGCTGTTGTTATTGATGTTGGAATGAATCGTTTAGAAGATGGACGTCTTGTTGGCGATGTTGATTTTGATGCTGTTGAAAAAATTGCAGGTGCAATCACTCCGGTTCCCGGCGGTGTTGGTCCAATGACCATTTCAATGCTTATGAAAAACACTGTCACAGCCGCAAAACAACAAAGCTCAGCACATTAAACAGATTTTGTTGGAGGTTAATCCGTAATGAAAACAAAAACGATTTATGTTTGCTCAGAATGTGGAGCACAATCTCCAAAATGGATGGGCAAATGTTCCACTTGTAATTCATGGAACACAATGGTTGAAGAGGTTATTATGCAAGCACCTTCAAACAGTAAGGTAGCCGTTGCCTCCACCCCCTCTCCGAATACCATTGTTCCCAAAACAATCCATGAAATTATTTCAACAGATGAAGCACGCATATCAACAGGTATGTCAGAGCTTGACCGTGTTCTTGGTGGCGGTCTGGTGAAAGGCTCACTTGTTTTGGTGGGTGGTGACCCCGGAATAGGAAAATCCACTCTTCTCCTTCAGATATGCGAAGATATGGGCAAAACCTCTAAAATCCTCTATGTTTCAGGTGAAGAATCACAGCGTCAGATAAAGCTTCGTGCTGACAGGCTTGGAATAACTACTGATAATTTAAAAATATATTCCGAAACAAATATGAATTACATAATTGATTGTATCTTCCGTGAAAATCCTGATATTCTCATTGTTGATTCAGTTCAGACAATGTATAACCCCGAAATTCAGGCAACACCCGGCAATGTTTCACAAATACGTGATACCGCCGCAGTTCTTATGAAAATTGCCAAAGAGAATTCAATCTCCGTGTTTTTGGTTGGTCATGTTACAAAGGAAGGCTCACTTGCAGGCCCAAAAATTCTCGAACATATTGTTGACTCTGTTCTTTATTTTGAAGGCGAACGTCACCAATCATATCGGATTTTACGCGCCGTTAAAAACCGTTTTGGTTCAACCAACGAAATTGGTGTTTTTGAAATGACCGGAAATGGTCTTGAAGAAATTCTAAATCCATCTGAAGCTCTTCTTTCAGGAAGACCTGAAAACACACCAGGTTCTTGTATAATTTGCACTATGGAGGGCACTCGTCCTGTTCTTGCAGAAATTCAGGCTCTTGTTTCTCCAACCAGTTTTGGAAATCCGCGTCGTATGACAAGCGGGCCCGACCTTAGCCGTGCTTTAATGCTTATGGCAGTTCTCGAAAAACGTGGCAACCTTAAAGTTTCTTCATATGACGCATATGTGAATATTGTTGGGGGCTTAAGGATTGCAGAACCTGCTGCAGACCTTGGAATTATTCTTGCGCTTGCATCAAGTTTTAAAAACGTTCCCATCCAAAATGATGTTGTTGCAATAGGAGAGGTTGGTCTCACGGGTGAGCTTCGTGCTTGCAGCTTTTTGGAAGCACGAATTTCAGAATGTGAAAAATTAGGTTTTAAGAAGTGTATTATTCCCGCAGTTAATCTGGGCAAGCTGAAAAAATTTAAAAATATTGAAGTTTGTCCTTTCTATTCGATAAAAGACGTAATAGATAAATTTATATCCAAAAATAATTAAATTATTATCAAAAAAAATACATATAGTTTAGAAGGGATGTCTTTAAGTGTTTCACATAGGCGACAAAATTTTTTATCCAATGCATGGGGCAGGAACAATTATTGATATTGAAGAAAAGGTAATTCTTGGTGAAACACATAGCTATTATGTGCTTCAGCTTTCCATTCAAAACCTTAAGGTTATGCTCCCTGTTAACAACGTAGAAGCAATCGGTATCCGTGAAATAATTTCAGAGGATGCCGCCAATAACACTATTGACTTTTTTCATCATTGTGATGAAACCTGTAACGAAAATTGGAATAAGCGCTATAGAGAAAATATAGAAAAAATCAAAAGCAGCGATTTAAGAGATGTTGCTTTGGTTGCAAAGACACTTATTTTGCGCGATCAAAAAAAGCCTCTTTCAAATGTTGAAAGAAAAATACTTGTCAATGCAAAAAACATTCTTATATCAGAGCTCGTTCTCGCAAAAAACTCAACATATGAAGAAATCAAGAAGCTTTTAAATCTTGAAATCTGATTCCTATATTTATTAATGGAGGGATTGCAAATGTCAAAGCAAAACCCATTCACCGCAACGGCAATAATTGTTGCCGCAGGCAGTGGTACCCGAATGAAAAATAATCTTAACAAGCAACTGATTATTATTGGTGATAAGCCTGTTCTCGCCCACACTCTTTTAAAATTTCAGATGGCTGAAACAATAGCCAATATTATTATTGTAACAAAACCCGAGAACATCATAACCGTGAATGATATTATATCGGAGTTTGGCATTTCAAAGGCGACCGACATTGTTCCCGGTGGCGAAACAAGGCAGGAATCTGTTATGTGCGGTTTATCATGCGTTGATAATGCAGATGTTGTTGCTGTTCATGATGGCGCCCGCCCCTTCGTATCACCACAAAAAATTGACGAAACTGTTAACGCGGCTTTTTCTTTTGGTGGTGCTGCCTTGGGCGTTTTGCCAAAAGATACTATTAAAGAAGTTGCTAACGATGGGAACGTTTTAAACACTTTCAATCGTTCTCAGCTCAGACTGATTCAAACACCTCAGGCCTTTCGCACTGATATTATTAAGCTTTCATATATTCGTGCAAAAGAAGACGGTTTTTCCGGAACAGATGATTGTTCTATCGTCGAACATTCAGGTTTTCCGGTTAAGATAATTGATGGCGATTATACAAATATAAAAATAACAACACCTGAAGATTTACCTGTTGCAGAAGCTATCCATTATACTTTATTAGATTAATATTTTTATCCAATAACGAAAGAAGGCGATTTTAATGCGTGTTGGCTTTGGCTACGACGTTCACGCTTTTGCTGAAAACAGAAAATTGATACTTGGCGGGGTTGAGATTCCGCATCCCGTTGGTTTACTGGGGCATTCCGATGCAGATGTATTAACTCACGCAATCATGGATGCTCTTTTGGGAGCTGCGGCTCTTGGCGACATTGGAAAACACTTTCCTGATACCGACAACAAATTCAAAGATATAAATAGTCTTATTCTTCTTTCAAAAGTTAGCGAAATTCTTAAAGACGCAGGATATGAAATCAATAACATTGACAGTACAATAGTTGCGCAAGCACCAAAGCTTGCTCCATTTATTGAAAAAATGCGTGAAAACATTGCCGATACCCTCGGCCTTGATGTCAATTGCGTTAACATCAAAGCAACAACCACCGAAAAGCTTGGTTTTGAAGGCAGACGCGAAGGAATTTCTGCATATGCAATTTGCTCAATTATCCAAAAATAACAGATTTTTGAAGAATTTGGTATATATTTAAAGATAATCTGCTATAATCAACTATAACAAACTGAAACTCAGTTTGATTTTTGACTATGGATTTTGTATTATAACATTAGCACTCAAGCAAGACGAGTGCTAACATAACAAGTTTATTATTATCTTATATATTTAAAGGAGGATTTTTTAAATGAACATTAAACCATTGGCAGACAGAGTAGTTATAAAGATGGTAGAGGCTGAAGAAACAACAAAAAGCGGAATTATTCTTGCAGGTTCTGCAAAGGAAAAACCACAGATTGCTGAAGTTGTTGCAGTTGGTCCTGGCGGAGTTGTTGATGGCAAAGAAATCACAATGGAGCTTTGCGTTGGTGACAAAGTTTTAATGAGTAAATATGCAGGCACAGAGGTTAAGCTTGACGGTCAGGAATATACCATTCTCCGTCAAAGTGATGTTCTGGCTAAAATCGAAGGTTAATTTCATAATTTAAAGGAGGAACTTAAAAATGGCAAAACAGATTTTATTCGGCGAAGAAGCAAGAAGTGCTCTGGAAAAGGGCGTTAATCAATTAGCAAATACCGTTAAGGTAACACTTGGCCCTAAAGGCAGAAATGTTGTTCTTGACAAAAAATTTGGTGCTCCATTAATCACTAACGATGGTGTTACAATCGCAAAAGAAGTTGAACTTGAAGACCCATTTGAAAACATGGGCGCACAACTCGTTAAAGAGGTTGCAACAAAAACTAATGATATCGCAGGTGACGGAACAACAACTGCAACTCTTTTGGCTCAGGCTCTTGTTCGTGAAGGCCTTAAGAATGTTACAGCAGGTGCAAACCCAATGATCATAAAAAAAGGTATCTCTACTGCAGTTGATACTGCTGTTAAAGAAGTTGTTAAAAACAGCAAGGCAATCAGCGGTCGTGATGATATTGCTCGTGTTGCAGCCGTTTCTGCTGCAGACGAAAACATTGGTGAATTAATTGCCGATGCTATGGAAAAGGTTACAAGTGATGGCGTTATCACTGTTGAAG
>JAZNGL010000017.1:0-3277 GCA_045576435.1 Clostridia bacterium | reverse complement strand
TCGATTTTGGAGTTGCTTTGCCGCCATGAGCGCGTGTTGCCTGACCCATGAAAAAGCCAAATACATTTGTTTTTCCGTTCTTATAGTCATTAATGAGGTCTTGTCTTTCGGCGAGCAAACCGTCAATAAATTCCGCAATTGCAGAGCTATCCTCAACAACGATGAAGTTGTTATCCTTTGCAATTTGTTCAGGGTCGCCACCTTCTTCAAACATGATGCGGATAATCGATTTTGCATCATTTCGGTTAACTGTGTTTTTATCAGCCATTTCAACAACCTTTGCAAAATCCTTTGCAGTGAACGGAATTTCTTCACCTTCAGTGTCTTTAACGCGACGCATTATCTCGGTTAAAAACAGATTTGCAACGTTCTTATATTGCGGATATATTTTAACCGTTTCATCATAGAAATCTGAGAGATATTTCTCCAGGGTGATAACTCGGGCATCTTCGTCGGTGAGGTGATATTCATTGATATATTTTTCAATTCTTTGATGTGGTAGCAACGGAATTTCGCTCTTCGCAAGTTCGATATCTTCATCTGTGAACTGAATTGCAAGAATATCGGGCTCAGGGAAATAACGATAATCGTTTGCATTTTCTTTGCTTCGAAGTGAACTTGTTGTTCCTGTTGCATTATCAAAACGGCGGGTTTCCTGAACAATTCTGCCGCCATTATTGAGAATTTCGGTTTGTCTTTCAATCTCAAATTCAATAGCACGCTGGATTGAGCGGAACGAATTGAGGTTTTTTATCTCGGCTCTGTCACCAAGAACAGAGGAGCCTGCCTCTTTTAGTGAAACGTTAACATCGGCACGAATTGAGCCTTCTTGCATTTTTGCATCACAAACGTTGAGATATTTGAGATAAAGACCGATTTTTGAAACAAACTCTGCCGCTTCTTCAGGTGAGTTGATGTCGGGCTCGGTGACAATTTCGATGAGCGGAACGCTGCAACGATTATAATCCGCCCAACTTTCTCCGTGATAATCGTCATGGAGAAGCTTGCCTGCATCCTCTTCAAGATGAATACGGTTTATGCGGACTGTTGTGCCTGTTGAAAGCTCAACCTTACCATTAATACAAAGAGGAAGGTCAAGCTGAGAAATCTGATATGCTTTGGGGAGGTCAGGGTAAAAATAGTTCTTTCTGTCAAACCTCGAATAGCGATTGATTTCACAACCAAAAGCAAGGCCTGCACGGATTGCATAGCTAACCGCCGCGTGATTGATAATCGGGAGCGCTCCCGGTTGACCTGTGCAAACGGGACAGATATGTGTGTTTGCATCACCGCCAAATTCTGCACTGCAGGTACAGAAAACTTTTGTATTTGTTGATAGTTCGGCATGGATTTCCAAACCGATGACTGTGTCATATTTTTTATTCATTTCATTAGTCCCCCCTTAAACCAAGCTTGGATGAGGAAAGTTTTTCTCATAGCAATCTGCGAATTGGATGATTTTTGCATCATCAAATTGTTTTGCAGACAACGAGAAACCAATTGGCATGCCGTTTGAATCTGTTCCGCACGGAACCGAAATTGACGGAATACCCGCAATGTTGGCAGTAACGGTGCAAATGTCTGCAAGATACATCTTAACGGGGTCGTTAATGTTTTCGTTACACTTATATGCAACAGTTGGAGTTGTTGGCGTCAGCATAACGTCGCACTTTGTAAAGATATCATCATGCTCACGTCTGAATTGCTGACGAACTGCCATTGCTTTTTTATAATATGCATCATAATATCCACTAGAAAGTGCATATGTTCCAAGCAAAATACGTCTTTTAACCTCTGTTCCAAAGCCTTCACTTCTTGAATGACGGATGAGTTCATCATAGCTTTCTGCATTTGGTGTGCGATAGCCATATTTAACTCCGTCATAGCGCGAGAGGTTTGAGCTTGCCTCAGCACACGCGAGGAGATAGTATGCAGAAACTGCATATTTAAGAGTCGGCATTGAAACCTCAACAAGTTCTGCACCCATATCTTCATAGAATTTTGCGGCATTAATAACCGAAGCCTTAACTTCGTCATCTATACCATCTGCGAAAAATTCTCTTGGTATTCCAATTTTTGAGCCCTTGATGCTTTTTCCAACGAGTGACAGAAAGTCAATGGATTTAGCAGAAGATGTCTGGTCGTGCGCATCCTTTCCCGAGATTGCATTAAGAACAATACCGCAATCAACGGCAGAGTGAGCCATTGGACCAATCTGGTCGAGAGAACTTCCAAATGCAACAAGACCATAACGAGAAACAGCACCATAGGTTGGTTTCATTCCCGTGATACCGCAAAATGCGGCAGGCTGACGAATTGAGCCACCCGTATCTGAGCCAAGAGCACAAGCACAAAGCCCTGCGGCAACTGCTGTGGCACTTCCGCCCGATGAACCACCGGGAACACGTTCTGTATCAAATGGATTTTTAGGCTTTTCAAGTGCTGAAGTCTGTGAAGAGCCACCCATAGCAAATTCGTCCATTGAGGTTTTGCCAAGGAAAATCGCTCCATTTGAGATGAGCTTTTCAATGACAGTTGCGTTATATGGCGGAACATAGTCCTCAAGCATTTTTGATGAACATGTGGTTTTAATTCCCTTTGTGCAGATGTTATCTTTAATTGCCATTGGAATACCCATGAGCGGGGATGTGTTCCCCTTTGCTAACTGTTCATCGGCTGCCTTTGCGGAAGAGATTGCTTCAGCCTCAGATATGGTGTTAAATGCTCCAAGCTCAGGGCGTTCTTTAATCTTTTTTAAATAGCTCTCGGTTAATTCAACAGATGAAAGTTGTTTTTCGTCGAGCTGTTTTCTTAATTCTGAAATTGTTTTCATATTTTTTCTCCTTAGTCAACGATTTTAGGAACAACAAACTGATTTTCAATAACCTGAGGACCATTTTTAACAATGCCCTCCATGTTATCATAAATCTCAACGTTATCTGCCCTGAGTGCCGAGAATGGCACAGCATTTTTATTATCAATCATGTTATATTCAAAATTTGATTCACCAATCGTGTCCATAAGACCGATTATGTCGGACATTTCTTTGCAATATTCGTTTAACTCATCTTCTGATAGATAGAGTTTTGAAAGCTCGCAAAGCAGTTTTAAATCTTCTTTTGCTATCATTATTAAGGCTCCTTTTTTGGTAATATGAAATGAATTGCAAGCATAATAACACAGCAAGCAAAACATATATGCTATTTTACCATAATTTTGATAATTTTGCAACACAAATACGAAAAAAATATTCAAGGTGAAAAATGTTAAAAAAGGC
>JAZNGL010000016.1:0-3705 GCA_045576435.1 Clostridia bacterium | reverse complement strand
ACAGGCGGAATGAAAACTAAACTGAATGCTGCGGAAATTGTGAATGCGGCAGGGGCGGATATGATTATAACAAATGGTGCAACGCCTGAAAAAATTTATGATATTTTTGAAGGCAAGCAGGTTGGAACGCTTTTTCTGCACTAAAAAAAGCGTTAAAATATATCAGTCCGTGAAAAGAGGTCTTTGAAATGTTCTTTGCCGGAAAAAGACAGAAAAAAGAAATTGATATGCTAAATGGCCCATATTTTAAAAAGCTTTTGGCGTTTGCTTTGCCGATAGCTTTAACGGGATTGATTCAGTTTCTCTATAATGCTGCGGACACTGCAATTATTGGCAGATTTGCAGGCTCTAAGGAATTGGCGGCAATGGGAACAACACCAAATATTATTGTTCTTGCTAACGGGTTGGTTGGCGGAATTGCGGTGGGTGTTGGAATTCTGGTTGCAAACTTAATAGGGGCAGAAGACGATGAAGGCGTTAAGAATACAATACACACTTCAATGCTTTTTAGTTTAATATGCGGAATAGTAACCGGCTTATCTGCTATCATAGCAATCGGGCCGATATTAAGAATTATGAATACTCCTCAGGAGATTATAGGACTTTCTGCAATTTACTTACGGATTTATTTTTTGGGCACACCCATTCAGATGATTCTCAATTTTGGGGGCGAAATTATCAGAGCGGAAGGGGATTCCAAAACCTATATGGTTGCATTGAGCCTTTCGGGACTTTTGAATGTTGTGCTTAATGTTTTTTTGGTTGTTGTTATTCATTTGGGCATTGCAGGTGTTGCGATTGCAACGGTAATTTCACAGCTTATGGCTGCAGTGGTGATTCTTCGGAAGATGATAAAGAATGATGGAACTTGCCGATTGGAAATTAAAAGATTGAAGATTAACAGAGGTTCTTTAACGCGGATCGTGAAAAATGGTTTACCTGTGGGACTTCAGAGAACGGTATCGAATCTGTCGGCAACAATAATTCAGGCGGCAATCAATTCATTTGGAGCGGCAACTCTTGCGGCACTCTCTGCTGAAGGCAATGTAAAGAGTGGAATATATTTTCTCACAAATGCGTTTTCGCAGGCGGTTATGACCTTTATTTCTCAAAACCTCGGTGCTCAAAAATATGTGAATATAAGAAGAATATTTTGGCAAGGACTTGCAATACCGTGCGTTTTAATGCTTGTTTGTGCGGTTGGCTCAATCACTTTTGCAATGCCTCTGTTAAGCTTTTTCACAAAAGACATTGAAGTGCTTGAAATCGCAAGAGAAATTTTGAATTTTGAGATGAAAACATATATTTTTGCAGTTATTTTTGATGTGATTGCAATGTCGCTTTATGGTGTTGGACTTTCTAAAAAGGTAATGGTTATAACGCTTGTCGGAATATGCGGATTTAGAGTCTTATGGATTTACACAATCCTTCCGCTTAATCCAACGATAATAAGTGTTTATTTGGCGACTGCTATTTCATATGTATGTTGTTCGGTTATTGCATATTTTATTTTGAATAAAAAATTCAATGAGTTGTCAGGAGAAAGATTGATAAGGCTTGGCAAAAAAATTTAAAATCGTGAAAAATTGAAAATAAATAGATGTCCAATGTATAAAAATTACAATATTATAAAAAAATAACAAAAAAGTATTGATATTTAAAAAAAAGTATGCTAAAATTAAAATGATATTTTTAAAAGGGGGAATTTGGTTAAATGACAAATAATAAGAAAGTTTTAACATGGCTTGAAGAGATGAAAAATCTTTGTAAGCCAGCTAATGTTATATGGATTGATGGAAGCGAGGAACAACTTGAAGAACTTCGTGCAGAGGCTGTTGCATCAGGCGAAATGATTAAGCTCAATCAGGAAAAACTTCCTGGATGTTACTATCACAGAACAGCTGAAAACGATGTTGCTCGTGTTGAGGACAGAACCTTCATCTGCACAGAAACAGAGGAAGAGGCAGGTCCTATTAATAACTGGATGGAGCCAAGCAAAATGTATGCAAAACTCAATGCGCTTTATGATGGCTCAATGCAGGGCAGAACAATGTATGTTATCCCTTATTCAATGGGTCCTGTTGGTTCACCATTCTCAAAAATCGGAATTGAGCTCACAGATAGCATATATGTTGTTCTCAACATGGATATTATGACAAGAGTTGGAAAAGCGGTTATGGATGCTCTTGGTGATGACGGCGATTTTGTTAAGTGCTTGCATGCGAAGAAGGATGTAAATCCTGATGAAAGATATATTGTTCATTTCCCGCAGGACAACACAATTATGTCAGTTAACTCGGCATATGGTGGCAACGTGCTTCTTGGAAAGAAGTGTTTTGCGCTCAGAATTGCTTCATATCAAGGTATGAAGGAAGGCTGGATGGCAGAGCATATGCTCATTCTTGGTCTTGAAAATCCAAAGGGTGAGGTTAAATATATTTGTGCTGCGTTCCCATCAGCTTGCGGAAAGACAAATCTTGCAATGCTTATTCCACCTGAATTCCTCAAAGAGAAAGGCTATAAGGTTTGGACTGTTGGTGACGATATTGCATGGCTTCGTGTTGGTGAGGACGGCAGACTTTATGCAATAAATCCAGAAGCTGGTTTCTTTGGTGTTGCACCGGGAACAAGCGAGAAAACAAACTTCAATGCGTTGGCTGCAACAAAGAAGAACACAATCTTCACAAACGTTGCAATTAATAACGACGATATGACTGTTTGGTGGGAAGGTCTCGATAAGAATCCTCGCGAGAATGCAACAGATTGGAAGGGTAACAAGGTTAACGGAAAAGAGGCTTTTGCTAATGGTGTTAAGCTTGCTCATCCAAACTCAAGATTCACAGCTCCTGCAATAAACTGCCCATGTATTTCAAGTGAATTTGAAAACCCACAGGGTGTTCCGATTTCTGCAATCGTATTTGGTGGCAGACGTGCAAAGACTGCTCCGCTCGTATATCAGGCTCGTGACTGGGATCATGGTGTGTTTGTTGGTGCAACAATGGCATCAGAAACCACAGCTGCAGCAGCTGGTGCAGTTGGCGTTGTTAGACGTGACCCAATGGCTATGCGCCCATTCGTTGGATATAACATGGCTGATTACTTCCAGCATTGGTTTGATATGGGCAAGAAGATTTCTAACCCGCCACAGATTTTCAATGTAAACTGGTTCAGACTTGACGATGATGGCAACTTCATGTGGCCTGGATTTGGTGACAACATGCGTGTTCTCAACTGGATTCTTGACCGTTGCGAAGGTAATGTTGATGCAGTTGAAACTGAAATTGGTTTTGTTCCTAAAAAGGAAGATTTACAGCTTGAGGGACTTGATATCAGTGATGAAACCTTAACAGAGCTCTTGTCGATTGATAAAGAGGTTTGGAAGGAAGAAGTTGCAAACCAGAGAGAATTCTTTGCTCAGTTTGGTGATAAGCTTCCTAAGGAAATCGCAGAGAATATTGATGCTCTTGAAAAGAAGCTTGGTTAATAAGCAAATAAAATTAGAAGGCTTTTCTAATTGGGAAAGCCTTTTTTACTGCCTGATTCAAGCAAAAGAAAACACCTTTCTCATGCTGAGAAAGGTGTTTTATATTGGTGCCTTTAGGCGTGGAAATAAACCCCCAGTTCTACTGGGGGAGCAATAAAAAGCTTTAGCATGAGAAAACCTCCATGATATAATAGTAAATGGTTTGGCGACCGCATTACAAA
>JAZNGL010000015.1:0-13834 GCA_045576435.1 Clostridia bacterium | reverse complement strand
AATAAAAATAAATTAAATGAAGAGGAAAAAGAAAACAGTGCGTTGATGGAAACATCTGCTGCTTCAGTAAACGGACAAGCACTTTTAAATCTTGTTTCGGAATATGAGAAATATATCGGGAGAGCATCGCCGAATGTTAGCAAGGGGATTAAAAAATATCTTGATGACGGCTTTGAGCCTGAACTAATTGAAAGACTGATTCATTATTGTTGCGAGCAGGGAAAACTCAGCTGGCAATATCTTGACGCAACAATCAAGGGTAACGCCAAAGACCAAACCTTCACACTTGAAAAATATCAGGAGCAACAAGAAAAGCGCTCAAAAAAGCATTATGGAACAAAGAAAATGAAAAAATCTCCGTTTTGTAATTTTGATGACGGGCGTGATGAATACTATGCGGAGCTTGGTGCAAGGGAGATTGAGAGGTTTTTTAAGGAGTGTGCAAGCTATGATTTAACCGAGGATTCAGCGGATGTTTCAAAGGGGGCAACAGATTGTGACGGAGCAGGAGATTAATCAGGTTTATTATCTGGGACGCGAAATTGATTTTAATTCAAATGAGGTTGTTTTGATTAAAAAACGGATAAATCTTAAAAAGAATGATTCGGCATGCGAAGCCGAGGTTGGATATCTCAATGCAATTGTCTGTCAGTTGGAAGAAAGAAATGAGAAATGTGCTGTGATGAGGGAAAAAATATTCCAATATATTGATGAAATTGAGGATGATTTCATGAGGCAGGTTTTTAAATGCCGATATATGAAACGCATGAGCTGGGAGGCAACGGCGCTTAAAAATGGCGGATATAACACGCCAAATGCACTGAGGGAGATGGTGCAAAGATACTTAAAGGCACACAAGGAATAAAAAAGAAAAAGAGCAATGCCGAAAGCATTGCTCTAAGGAATAGCAAACATTGATGGAAGGGAGTAACAATCCATCGTGACTAAATCTGCGCGGACACACAGATTTAATGAAGCGTATTCCTTGGCGGTTTAAATGTGTGGGTTGGGTAACCGCCTTTCTCTTCGAGTTTAAAACTTGAAGATTAGTTTATATATGTTGCAGTGGAAACAAAGGAATTTTTATCGTTGAAGTTTGTGGTTAGTTATCAACGCTCTCCTTATCTGCAACAATAACATTATAACACCTTTATTTTTAAAAAGCAAGCGTTTCTGAAAAAAAATTACAGTTTTTTCCAAAATAATTTCCATCAAAAATCGAAGTTTGTCAAAATAGGTCGGCACATTTTCAAATGCGTGGTTTTTGTCCGTTTTTAATCATTATAATTAAGAAAGAGAAAGGGTGAGGCAAGCGAGTGAAAAGAAAAGTTGAAGAAAACAGTGACAATATTATTTCTGAATATATCAAGGAAAACAAAGAGATGGCATGCGAGCTTCTTGATGCGATTATGAAGGAGCTTAAAAATCCTGAAAGACTGAGAGATGCACCGCTTAATCAGCTTTCGTCGGTTATGGGAACGGTGATTGATAAATTCGGTTCAAGGGAAAAGGATGAAAATGATGGCAATGGAACACTATCGACAATATTTGATGATTTTAAGGATATTAAATAGCGGAGGTGGGAAATGAAACAATATAACAAGCTGACGAACCGGCAAAATGAGTTTATTAATCTTGCCAAGGGCGGACTGAGGCGAATTAATATTCTTCACGGAAGTGTGCGGAGCGGAAAGACGTGGATTAGCCTTGTGCTTTGGTGTGTTTGGGTGAGAAACATGCCAAAGGATGGTGACTACATCATGACCGCAAAAACGCTTTCAACCCTTAAACGGAACTGTCTTGATTTGCTTGAACGTCTGGCGGGGCGGAATAATTTTCAGTATTCATTGACTAAAAAGGAGGCAACACTTTATGGCAGGCGGATATATCTTGAGGGAGTGAGCGATTCAACTGCTGAGAGCAAAATTCGGGGAATGACGCTATGCGGTGCATATTGTGACGAGCTGACCTTGTTCACTGAGGAGTTTTTCTCGATGCTTTTATCAAGGCTTTCCGAGCCGAACGCCAAGCTTTTTGCAACAACAAACCCCGATAGCCCAAACCATTGGCTCAAGGTGAATTATATTGACAGGTGCAACGAGCTCGATATTTTGTTTCAGGAGTTCAGAATTGAGGACAACACCTTTTTGGACAAGGCATATGTTGAGGCACTCAAAAAGGAATATACAGGTGTTTTCTATCGGAGATTCATTCTTGGTGAATGGTGTAATGCTGAGGGGATTGTTTATCCTATGTTTGACGAAAAGAAGCATGTGCTGGATGAAATCCCGACGTGTGATGGGTATTGCGAATATTACATATCAATCGACTATGGAACGAGCAATCCGTGCAGTATGGGGTTGTGGCGACTAGAGGAAGCGAGGGCAATCAGGCTCCGTGAAATCTATTATGACAGTAAACGACGGCAAAAACAATTGACAGATGAGGAATATTACGGCTATCTTGAGAGCCTCGCAGAAGGATTTGATATCAAGTGCGTGATAATTGACCCGTCGGCTGCGAGCTTTATTGCAACAATCAGACGGCATGGCAGATTTGCTGTGAGAAAGGCTAACAACTCGGTTTTAGACGGAATCAGGATAACGGGAACTCTGCTCCAGAACGAAAAACTCTTTTTTGGAAGGAACTGCCTCGATTCAATACGCGAATTTACGATATATTCGTGGGATAGCGAAGCGTCAGAGGACAAGGTTATCAAGGAGTTTGACCATGCGATGGATGATATAAGATATTTTTGCAATACTGTTGCAAGAAAAAAACTGCTTTGCGGCAGGGAAGGAGAAAAAAATGATTAACTTAAAAGATTTTTGGAAAAGAACAGGGGATGCAATGCTTGAGAAAATTCTCGCAAGCAGAGAATCGGGCGGAGTTGGTGAATTAACTGCGGTGAGCAGTGAGATGGCATCGGCAATCAGGCTATGGAACGATATGTATGAAACAAAAAGAGGGCTACATTTGCCCGCTGCGATTGCATCCGAAATGGCAAGAATGATTACAATTGAGCTTAACTCCAGCATTTCGGGAAGCTCTCGTGCAGAGTTTTTGAACGGGATATATTCGGGAGTGATTGATAATATCAGAGTTCCCGTTGAATATGGCTGTGCATGCGGCGGAATGGTGATGAAACCCTATTTTGCGAACGGCACAATTGTGGTTGATTTTGTTCGTGCGGAGAACTTCATACCAACTGCGGTTGATGATGCGGGAAAGATTATTGGCGCGATTTTTGTGCAGAGAATTTTTGAGGGCGGAACATATTACACCAAACTCGAGGAGCACAGCCTTAAGGAAAATACATATACAATAAAAAATCGCGCATATGTCAGCCGAAGTGCAGGAGTTTTAGGCAGAGTATGTGATATGGGAACGATTTCGGCATGGAAAGATATTGCCGAGGAAATGACAATTGGAAATGTGAAAGCTCCGCTTTTTGGGTATTTTAAACCCGCAACGGCAAATTCAATCGAGCAGGGAAGTGTTCTTGGCGCATCGGTTTTTGCCAATGCTGTTAATCTCATTGAGGATGCCGACAAGCAATATGAGAGGCTCCTATGGGAGTTTGAGAGCGGTGAACGTGCGCTCATTGCAAACAGTATGGCGTTCAGAACAGATAAAAACGGAAACATCAAGCTTCCCGATAAAAAGCTTTATCGGACACTTGACGTTGATGATGTTGACTTCTTCCGTGAGTGGACACCGAACATCCGTGAAAATAGCTATATAAACGGGCTTGACCGCATATTCAGACAGATTGAGTTTAACTGCGGGCTTGCCTATGGAACGCTTTCGGATGCAAACAACTCCGATAAGACGGCAGAGGAGATAAGAACGTCTAAGCAAAGAAGCTATGCAACCGTGACGGACAATCAAAAGGCGCTACGCAACGCACTTTGCGATTTGGTTTATGCAATGGATGTATGGTGCACGCTATATTCACTTGCGCCAATGGGAAAATATGACATATCGTTTGATTTTGACGATAGTATCGTTGCCGACCGAAAGACTGAGTTTGAAGAAAAATGTGTTTTGGTTGAGAAAGGAATTATGTCGGCGTGGGAGTTCAGGATGTGGTATTTCGGCGAAGATGAAGCGGTTGCAAAGGAACATATTGAAAACAAATAAAAATTTGTCCGCAATGACGTTAAACTATTTCTTGCAGAAAGACACTGCGATAACAAACTGAAAGAAAAACTGAAGGGAAATGCCCTTCAAAAAAACGAAAGGAGTATGCGCATATGACAAGAGATGATTTGAGAGGAATTATTGAGGGGATTTCAGACGAACAACTGAAAAGAATTCTCGACATCAATTCTTCGGACATCGGAAAAGCAAAAAGAACGGTTGAGGAGTTAAGCGCCCAACTGAGCGAAGCACAAGAGAAGGTTCTCGGCTATGAAGCAGAAATCGGCGGGCTGAAATTGGCGGTGAATGAGGCAGAAGGAATGAGAGAAAAGGTTAAAGAGCTGCAAAAGGTCATCGACGAAAGAAAGCTTAAAGATGAAGCACAGGAGCTTGAGAACAAGCTTGCCCAAAGATTTGCAACAGTCACGGAGGGAGCAGAGTTTTTGAATAAATATACCCATGACGGCTTGTATGCAGAATTCAAGGCGGCACTATCCGATGTCAACAACAATGGTAAATCCGACACAGAGATTTATTCAAAAATAACAAAGGGCAGGGAAAACCTGTTTTTGCCTGAAAATAGCGGAATACCAAAGGTTATTTCCGCATCGGGCGGCATTGCACAAAGCCTCGCAGATGGTGATGTGCGTGAAATTATGGGACTTACAAGATAAAATAAAAGGAGAGATTGATTATGGCAAATGCAATAACAAAATTCAAGAAATATATTGACCTTTTGGATGAGGTTTATAAAACAGCCTCTGTGACATCTGTTCTCGACGGAAACAACCGTCTTGTGAGAATGGGCGCGAACGCAAACGAGATTATTATTCCAAAAATTTCAATGGACGGTCTTGCAGATTATAGCCGCGAGAGCGGATATGTGGGCGGTGACATAACACTCACAAACGAAACAGTTGCTTTCAATTACGAAAGAGGACGTTCTTTCAATGTTGATGCAATGGATAACGAAGAAACTGCAGGCGTGGCCTTCGGTCAGCTTTCAGGGGAGTTCATCCGCACAAAAGCATCACCCGAAATTGATGCGTTCCGTTTTGCAAAATATGCGGGAACAGAGGGGATTACATCTGAAAGTGCTGCGCTTACAAGCGGTGCAGACACTCTTGAGGCGCTTATTGCGGCACAGAACAGCATGGACGAAAACGAAGTTACAGCTGAGAGCCGCATTCTCTTCATCACACCAACTCTTTATAACGGCGTGATGAACCTTGACACAACCAAATCAAGAGCCGTGCTCGATTCCTTTGAGCAGATTATTAAGGTTCCGCAGACAAGATTTTACACTGCAATTGACCTTTATGACGGTTCAACAGAGGGCGAAACTGCAGGACATTATGTTAAGAATGCAACAGATGGTAAGAACATTAACTTTATGGTTGTTGAAAAGAGCGCAGTTATTCAATATCAGAAGCATCTCGTGAGCAAGGTTGTGACACCTGAGGAAAACCAGACATCTGATGGCTGGAAGTTCTTCTATCGTTCATATGGTATTGCAGATGTTTATGAAAACAAGGCTTGCGGTATTTATCTCCATAAGTCAACCAACTAAAATAGTTTGATATACCGAGAAAGAGGTGAATGACGTGAGGACAATCGGCTTGGTTGAAAACAAAAAGAAACCGGTCTCCAAGACAAAGAGAACGTCGGCTAAGGGCGGTGAGTCAAATGGAAATGCCAAAGGTTAGCCATGAGTTCTATTTTAACTGCTATTGCTCAGGCAGAGCAGAGATTGTGCCAAAGACGGATTTTGACTTTTTTGTTCGGCGTGCAACTGATGAGCTTTCAGCGATGTGCACGGGTGAAATTCTGCCCGTGCACGAAGAAAGCATTAAGAACTGTATTTGTGAGATGGCAGAGAAGCTTTTCGAGATGGAGAGGCTCGGCAATAAAAAAAGTGAGAGCATTGACGGATATTCGGTGAGCTATCGTGATGATGAGCAAAACACCGGAAAATTGTGGAGAATTGCATCAAAGCATCTCATGAACACAGGGCTTTTATATAAAGGAGTGGCAACATGCTGACAAATTCAAAGATAACGTTTTTTGGCTTTAACAAAGCTCACGGGAAATATGAAAATTGCGGATGCCATCCCGCATGGGTTCAAAAAAAAGAACGCATCAAAAACAGTGATTTCGGGGTTAGAAAATGCGACAGATTTGATGTGAGAGTCAGTCTTACATATGATTTATCTGTTACGGTGGGCGACCTCATATATTTTGGTGAGCAGACTGCAACATACCCCGAGCTTTCAAAATGCGTGAGGATTTCGGGCATCACAAAAAACAACTTTGGCTCGGAGCCACATTGGCATTTTGAGGCTGAGAATGAATACAGATAGAAACGGCGGTGAAATCCAATGATTGAAAAAATAGCGGAATTTCTGAAGCTTTGTCCGCATCTTGACGGCAGAGTGATTGGGATTGGCTTTCTTGGAGAAGAAATGACGAGTTGTTCTGTTGAAACGGGTAAAGGTGCGTCGGTCTTGAAGAGATATACAGATGGTGGATGTGTTAAATCGCAGAGCTTTATTTTTTCGCTCCGTGAGGCACACACAAAGGAAGTTGAAACAAATTTAAGAGCAACAAGGCTTTGCACAGATATTGAAAACTGGATTGCAGAGCAGGAGGAGCTGAGAAATCTTCCAAAGCTTGATGCTCCCAAAACAGCAATTTCAATCAGGCTCAGCAATTCATTTCATTTAACCCGCATTGAAACTCTTGATGCGAGATATGAAGCTGAAATTGAAGTTGTCTGGTATGATACAAATGAAAATTAAGGAGGAAAAGACATGTCTGAAATAATTAAAAGATGCAAAAAGTTGGCGTTTTTTGGAGTTCCGAATGGTGAAAACAGCGTTCAATATGTCAGAATGAAGGGCTTTGATGAAATAACAACATCAAAAAATCCGAAGGAATATTCAAGACAATATATTGATGAGGAGTTTGAGCAGACAGAGGTTGTTGGATATAATCCGTCAATTTCGTTTGCATTCGATTTATTCAATGGCGATAGCGTTCACGAGGATATCGCATCGATATTCGACAATGAAAAGACGGGCAATGATGCAGTTCGCTCAATTGTTATGGTCGATTTAAGTGACGAAGAGCATCCGGCAATAATGCGTGAATTCTCGCTCATTGCTGAGAGCGAGGGCGACGGAAAGGATGCTTATAAATATCATGGAACTTTTCGTGCCAAGGGCGAAAAGGTTTTTGGAACTGCAACAAGCAACGATGATTGGCAGACCATTTCGTTTGTTGAAAACTAATTATGATGAACTTTTTTTTGATGAGGCGTGAGCCGGAATATGGTCGGCTCAGGATAAATATTGACGGCAGGCAGATTTCGCTTGCCGTCACCGATAACACTTTAAGCATCTGCAGAGAATTGCGTCGTGAAATTGCTCTGTATATGAACGATAACACCGAAAAAAGCTATGATGAGGTAATGAGCATTCTGAAAAATGCGGTTGTTAGGTTGTTGGGCAAAAGGAAAACAAAACGTGCTTTGAGAAAGAGATATGTCGGGATATCTGATATATCACAGCTCCTTTGTTATGTTCTTCAATCCATTTCAAAATGCTTTGACACGGAGGATGAAAATGGAGAATGTGCTTGAAAAACTTGTGAATCCCAAAGAGTTTGTTGTGATAGACGGGGAAAAATATGCAATCAACACGGATTTTAAGGTTTGGGCAGAGATTGAACGGATTATTTTTGATGAGTCGGAGGATAGCCTTGTCAGGCTTTCAAAAATTTTAAGTCTTGCCTATCCTGTGCTTCCGCATGATGCCGTTTCTGCCATTCATGAGGTCATTAAGTTTTGCAGTTTTATTGATGAGGATGATGAAAAAAAAGGTGAGGCTAAAACCGATAAGGAAAGCATGCCAATATATAGCATCCATCAGGATTTTGGATATATCTGGGGTGCATTCCTCAGCGAGTTTGGGATTGACCTGACTAAAACCAAGCTGCATTGGTGGAAGTTTCGCGCACTTCTTGACTGCCTGAGCGAAAAAACTTTGTTTATGAAGATTGTGGGATATAGGACAACAGACATTTCGCAGATAAAGGATAAGGAAACAAGGCGCTTTTACGAGCGGATGAGAAAGCTATATAAAATTAATAATAAATCAACAAACGAGAGTGTTGCAACCGATCTTGCAGAGAGCATCAGCGAAATATTTTAACGAAAGCGTAGGTGATAAATTATGCAGAATTTTGAGTTATTTAAAAACAAAAGTGGCTCTGAAAGTGGCGAAAGCTTGGGAAAGCTTATTGCTGAGAGCATTGGAGTTGGAATTGATGAAAATTCATATCTTGCAATAACTGCGATGGAAAATGTTTATGTTGAGCTTGAAACACTCACCAAAAACTATGCAAAAAATGCGGAAAAGCTTGCGAAAAAAAGGCGGGAAAGAGAAGTTGATAATCTCAAAAACATGCTGAAACTCGAGCTTATTTCCGAGCAGGAATATTATGAAACGCTAAGGGCATATCGTGATAAAAATCTGAGACAAGGCTCAGATGAATGGTATAAATATACCGAGGAAATCATTCTTTATAACAAGCGAATGAAGGATGAGGTTCTGAAGCTTCAAACGGAGCTTGGAAATAAATTGAAGATGGATGATGAGCCATGGTTTTCACAAAGCAAGGTTAAGTTCAAAGGGCTTGGAATAAGAGGAACCGACTTAAAATACACAAAGTCAACGCTCGATAACTTTGAAGATGAAATTGGCTTGATGAAACAATATGAAGATGCGCTTCTGAAACTTAAAGCCATTAAAAATCTGCCTGATGGAGTTATTGCAGATATTGGGAAAATGGATGTTAAAAGCGGTCTTCTGGCGGCACAAACCATTCTTGGCGCAAGCGAAAATGAGCGTGAAAGTTTTATAAAAGGCTATATTTCACGAAACAATCTGGCGCAAAGCTTGGCAACAGAGCTGAATCCGATTCTGAATGCGGAAAAACTGAAAGAATTGGGGATTTCTTCAGCAGAGCAATTCAATATCGGATATTTTAGCGAGGAGAGCTCAGGTAGCACAGCGTTTTTAAATCAGCTTGAAAAGAGCTTTGAGAGTGTTCCCGAGAGCTATTTCACGCTTGGCGAAAGCTCGGCAGATTCTTTTGGCGAAGGCTTTGTGAACAAAATTCCATCTGTCATGGAAAATGCACGAAATGTAATTTCAGCTTCAATGAAATCCATTCTGAATGAAGTTAAATCAAGCCTTAATGATGCCATAGGCGGTGGCTCGGGCGGTGATTTCAGAACATATAACAACACCTACACCTTTAATTCATCAAAGGACACAACAACCGAACAGCTAAGAACGGCGAAAAATGCCGCAACGCTGATGAGGTTGAGAGGAGGAAACGATTAATGATTAGCTTTAAATATAAAAACAGGCTTGGAACGGTTTCGTTCTCGGGCGGAGGCAATGATGCCTTCAGACTCACAAATTTTCTTGGATTTGGACTCGCAGAACGTGAATATGTTACTGCGGATTATTCAGGCTTTGACGGATGTGTGACTGTTTCATCAAGGTTTTTGCCCAGAGCAATAACTATTTCGGGGGATATATCAGGGCAAAGCATCAACCATGATTTGCGCGAAGCAATTGAAATTTTAAGCGAGCCGGGATATCTATATGTGACCGACGGAGATTTTAAGAGGTGCATATATTGCGACAGAATATCATTTCCTGATGTTAACAGAATTCTTAAAGGGAAGATTGCGAGCTTTGCAATTCAGTTTATATGCGATAATCCATATTTTGAAGATGCAGACGATACCGTTGTGGCACTATACAGTCGCACCAAATGCCTAACTTCACCATTCACATTACCGACGATTTTCAGCACAACAACTGCGGGTGCAACAATCAGCATCAACAGTAAATATGAGGTTGAGCCTATTCTGAAAATATACTTTTCCCGGGAAATTGAGGGTGGTGCAGATGTTGTTATCAGAAACAGCACAACAGGTAAAGCGATTTCACTCAAGCACACGCCAATTGCGGGCGAAAGCATCACAATTGATGTTAAAAACAGAACGGTCACAAGCTCGGTTTCGGGAAATATCATAAATTCACTCACGGATGACACTTTTTTGGGTGATTTTGTGCTTGTTCGCGGCAGAAACGAGATATCCGTGGCAGCGGGAGATGTTGCTTTGGGAATAACGGTTGAGTGCAGATATAACAATAAATATTCGGAGTGTGTTTTGATATGACAGACATAGTTTTTTATGACTTTGATTTTAATCTGAAGGGGATTTTTCCAAAACATATATCACTCAACGCAACGCATAGGTTTTGCGGATATGGTGAGTTTGAACTGCACATGCCGATAACTGAGAAAAAGATGTTGGATATGCTAAGTGCGGAGGAATATCTCATTTGCATATATGACGGCGGACAAGCAATTGTGACTGGCTGGCGAATTGATGACGATATTGCAATATTCGGAAAAAGCATCGAATGGCTAATGACAAAGCGCATAATATCCAATCTCAGCTTAGAGGATAAAACTGCCGAACAGATGGCAAGGCATGTTGTGAATACTGCCATGGGAGATTTTGTCACATTGGGCGCAACGCTTGGCGGTGGCACTGCTAAAAGCTATTCAACCAACAGACCGAGAACGGTATATGATGTTGTTTGTGAGCTTATGCGTGATGAGAACTCAGGCTTTAAGCTTTTTGCAGACCTAAACCAAAAACAATTTGTTTTTGAGATATATGGTGGTGCCGAAAAGTCTTTGATGTTTTCGCAGTCGGGCAAAACGGCGCATGGTGTTACATATGTTAAGGAGCTTCAGGAGAGAGTTACGGGATGCTTGTGGTATGAGAAAAAGACAATGAACAGTGATGGAAAAGAAACAACCGTGTGGGACTATGTTAATAGCGGAGAACAAACAGGTGCAAAGCAATGGAGTGCAATTGTTTCCGGTATTAAAACGCATGCCGAGGCAAGCCTTGCGTTAAAGGAAAAAACAATCAAAGAGTGCATTGAATGTGAAACAAGGCGTGTTGAATATGGAACGGATTATATTTTGGGGGACATAATCAGGTTGCAGTTTGAATATGCCGACTTTAGACGCTTTGTGAAAAGGCGTGTTGTGGAAGTTGAGATATATTCCGAGGGCGGAATATGTGGGGTGAGACCAATTCTGAAAAGTGAATAGATCCGAATTGAAAAGAGAAGGAGCGGAAGATTATGACAAAAGAAAGGTTAACGGAGATTTCGAGGATTAATCATCTGCTTAACTGCGAAACAAACAAGTTGGTCAAATTAAAAAACAAATCCAAACTAAGCGGACATAATATTGACGAAAATAAAATCAAGCGGTGTGAAATGCAAATAAAAAGTTTGACTTTTGAAAGCGCAAAGGCAATTTTTGAAATCAATAGCTTTATTGATGAAATTGATGATAGCCTAACCCGACAGATTCTTTATTGCAGATATATAAAGTGCATGTCGTGGCAAAAAATTGCTTCTGTGACGGGCGGAATAATCGGGGTTGACGGTGTGCGAAGAATTGCAGAGAGGTTTCTTAAGGGATGTTGATTTTTTAAATTGTCATTATACTCATCCAAAATAAAGGCTTTGGAGATAGAGCTATGAGCGACGTTAAAATAATACTGAAAAAGCAGAAGGCTAAAAGCCTTCTGCTTTTTATGAAAAATTATTCGTTTTTGGATTTTTTAAGTGTTACGAAACCATAGCTCACTAAGGTTCTGATATATTGAGAAAGTCGCTCATATAATGGTGATGCATCCTCACCAAACTTTTCCTCAACATCCTTACCAAGCTCAAAAATTGTTTTTTCACCATCCAGAAGAGGCCAGATGAAGCTTCCCATTTCGTCAAGATGAATAAAGCTTGTTTTTGGCTTTTTGAAAAGCTTTTGAGCAATGGTGTTCATGATGCCTTTGTTATCAATTTCGAGCGTAACTAAGCCGTTCTCGGTCGAAAAACGCAGAGCTTCGTTTCGCATTGGACAAAAATCCAGATAGTTTTCAGAATTTTGCTTGTTTTTCTTCATAGCTTATTTTCTCTTCTTCCATAAAGAAAATTTAAGGACAGTGAGAATTATTACTGCAAACAAGGCAAGACCGCCAATGTTTGAAAATGCAGGTGAGAGATTTAATTTAGCTGAGAGGTCGAGCATTGAGTCGAGCCCAAACACTGCCAAAAGTGCGAGCAGAATACCAACCAGACCTTCGCCTGCAATCATTCCTGAGCAGAAGAGAATACCGTCATTCACAATAGCGGTTTTTTGCTCTTTGTCACGCTTGAGCTTGTCAAGGGCAAAGCGGATAACGCCACCAACCATGATACATGCATTAAGCTGAACAGGGAGATAAACACCGATTGCAAAAGGAAGAACAGGTATTCCGATGATTTCAATAACCAAGGCAATGAAAACACCGATGAAAACGAGTGCCCAAGGAAGATTTCCTTCCATAACGCCCTCAATAATAAGCTTCATGAGTGTTGCCTGAGGAGCTGCAAGCTGGTCGGTTCCAAAGCCCCAAGCACTATCTAAAAGATAGAGAGTTCCGCCGATTGCAAAGGCTGCAGCAATAACACCAATAACTTCACCTATTTGTTGCTTTTTAGGAGTTGCACCAAGAAGAAATCCTGTTTTCAAGTCCTGAGAAGTGTCACCTGCAATTGCAGAAACAATACAGATGATTGAGCCGATTGCAATAGCGCTGCACATACCTGCAATACCTGTTGCACCAGTCACTTTGAGAATGAGGGTTGAAATAAGAAGTGTTGCTATTGCCATACCTGAAACAGGGTTGTTACTGCTTCCAACAAGACCAACCATACGGGAAGATACTGTTGCAAAGAAGAAGCCAAAAACAACAACAATTAATGCACCGAGCAAACTAACCGGAATTGCGGGAACAAGCCATACGAGTAAGGTTAAAACAACGATAGCGGAGACAACAATCACCATGCTCAAATCTGTTGTTGTTCTGTCAACCGCAACGGTTTTGTCGCTCTTGAGACCTTTTACCGCATCTTTAAAGGTTGTTATAATGAGTGGCAAGGATTTGATGAGGCTTATAATTCCGCCTGTTGCCAACGCGCCTGCTCCTATATATCTTATGTAGGAGCTCCAGATTGCGCCCGCACCGCCTGCGGCATACATATCAGCAATTTTTTCTGTTCCCGGATAGAGAACAACGTCACCACCGAAAAGAACCATGAGTGGAATGATAACAAGCCAGCTCAAAACACCGCCGGCAAACATATATGACGAAATTCTTGCACCACAGATATAACCAACGCTCAATACGGCGGGATAAATCTGAGTTCCGATTTCACCTGCAAAGCCTTTAACACTTGCAGAGATTTCTCCTGCAACGAGCTTTAAACCGTCGATGATGAATTTAAAGAGTGCCGCAAAGCCCATTCCTGCAAAAACAGTTGAGGTGCTTGCACCACCTTTTTCACCTGCTAAAAGAACTTCAGCGCAAGCAGTTCCTTCAGGATATGGAAGAACGCCGTGCTCTTTAACGATTAAAGCATTTCTGAGCGGAACCATAAAGAAAACGCACAAAAGTCCGCCAAGGAGTGCGATTATTGTAATTTCAAAAATATCGGGTTTCACAGTTTTGCCCTCTGCCGCCCACAAAAAGAGTGCAGGG
>JAZNGL010000014.1:0-1807 GCA_045576435.1 Clostridia bacterium | reverse complement strand
TTCAATTGCAGGAACGGTTGCATTCTCAACAACAGCACGAATTAATCCCGCTCCACCACGTGGAATAATCACATCAAGATATTCATTAAGTCGCATAAGCGCAGTTGCGCTCTCTCGGGAAGTATCTTCAACCAAATTAATTGCACCCTCCGGAATTCCGTTGCAATAAGCTGCCTCTTGCATAACACGGCTTATTGCCATGTTTGAATTGAATGCTTCTTTGCCTCCACGAAGAATAACCGCATTTCCTGATTTAATGCAAAGTGCCGCCGCATCTGCTGTAACATTTGGGCGAGCTTCATATATGATTCCAATAACACCAAGAGGAACGCGCATTTGTCCTATATGAAGACCATTTGGTCTCTTGATTTCAGAAACAACCTCGCCAATCGGATCCGGAAGGTCTGCAATCTGGCGTATCCCATCCGCCATTGCCTCAATTCTGCTTTTGGTGAGGGCAAGTCGGTCAAGCAAACCCTGACTCATATTATTTTTCTTCGCCACATCCAGATCTTTCAGATTTTCCTCTAAAATATATTCATATCTTTTGCAAAGCATATCTGCCACAGCTAATAAGGCTTTATTTTTCTCATCTGCCGATAAGCCTGCTAATTTTCTTGCAGCATTTTTTGCTTTCTTGCCTTTTATTATGAGTTCTTGCACCTCTATCACTCCCCAATTTTTTGCTTTATATAAAGTTATTAACCGCATTACCTGTTCTGCACAATCCGCTATCGGTATAACCGTGACATCTGCATCTGGCAAAACCCTTTTATGCCTTTTTCTGCCGCATGTCCCGCTTCAAGCGAGGTCATGCTACCTTTAAACAAATCAATCGCAATAACTATTTTCTTATGAAACCCCAAGTACAATAAAAGCTTTTTCCTTCTGCAACGTGTTCCTTTATTTTTTTTGCGAGTAACGACTTTTCCTCACACTCACCAAGTTGTTCTCTTTTGGTTTTCCATCCAAAAACATATCGAATTATGCCATCATCCTCATTTTTAGAATCCTTTAAAAACATATTTCCAAATTGGATTATATTACTGCTTTCCGATAAAAATCCTTTTAGTGTTTCATCAAGTAACCATGAATGGCAAGAGAAATATTCATAATTAATCTCAGGAAAATATTTCTTAAAAAATTCTCTTGCCAACACAAAGGATTTTTTGCATTCTTCAATATCTAATGGTCCCGAAGCCGGAATATGAACTTCTATTATGTCATCACCTTTTTTTATGCCGAAATTTTCCCTATTACATGTTGATTTTCCAATGCAAAACTGCAATCTGCCAAGTTGAAATAGTTTAAATCCCAGATGTCTTGACAACCAATTAAGTTCGCCAAGATAGAGTTCATTTTTTAATTCGCTCCACACATCACACCATCTAACAATATCTTCGAGAGTGTCAATCAATATATCCTCACTTATTCCCCGCTCTACATATTTAGTTCTAAGCTTTTCACACATATATAAAAATGAAAGCAGATTTTTCTTTCCGTCCTCACATTTAACATCGTAGTTTGAAATATCGACATCTTCGGGAACAGAAACATATTTCAAGCTTTCATAAAATTCTTCATCATATTTCTCATTAAACTCAAGCTTTTTATACCATTTTTTTATTATTTGTGTTATTTTTTCTTTTGCCTCCATTTTGATGTTTTTCCTTTAATTGTTAAAATTTTTTAATCTATAACTCTTCGATTATATCACAATAGCCTGTAAAATGCAACCTCTTATTACTTTTTATATAACATTTTCAGAAAAAAGCGGTTTCGCCGCTCGCCTGCGACGGTCGGAGAA
>JAZNGL010000013.1:0-1507 GCA_045576435.1 Clostridia bacterium | reverse complement strand
CAGCCGAATTAAATTTAATGTATTCATTTTCATAAACCTTGCGTCCCATTGCATTCAAGAACTCTTTATCTTTTTCATCTACATATTTATTTCCCAATAAGTCACTTATAACATCTGCCAATAGATTTATGACATTTTCTCTGTTTTTAGGTAATGCTTTTGGTTTTTCTATAATTATAGTACCCATCTTTCTTCCTCCTTATGCCACCAATGCCAAGCTCATATCCGCCAAGATGGTGTCTAAATCTTTGCCGAAAATTTTGCGAGCACGGATAATACCGCCTTTATCATCCATTGTTTCTTGAATATCTTTCGGTTCAATGCGGACATTGGCAATAATGTAATCTTTTATCATCTCAAGCCATTCATTTTGCTCTGCTGTAAACACAACACCCTTTTTGAGCTGACGACCTTTCCAAAGGTTAAAACGCTGATTGGCAACTTTATCAAACTCTTCCAATTTATCATCTTTCCCAATAGCAAAACGTACCAGTTGCACAAGGTTGGTCAGCAACCGCACCGGATTTTTAACATGTTGGACTTTATCTTTTTCCAATAGCTCAAACGCACGCCAAATCTCTATCGGTGCCAAAGGCGGACGTGCCTCACGCATTTTTTCTGCCAGTTCACGGATATTAGCATAAGTCAGATTTCTCTTGCCATATTGCGTATTATAAATGATAGAAAGTGCGTCAATTTCATCTTTATTGGCTTCTATAAATTCCTTAAATGAAGTTATGATGTTTTTAGCTTTTTCGCCGTTGATATCGGCAGAAATAACTTCATCTTGTGCCAGTTCATCAATGTAAATGCCGGTTTTGGCACTCATATCAAGCAAAGTTTGCCGCAAACTTGATTTATTAAACGGTTTAACAGCATCATCTTTGATTTTTTCTATTTCTTGCTCGGTTTTGCCCTCAAGCTTGTCCGCCTCTATGGCATCAAGAATATTGCCGGCAATTTCATGCAACGGCTTGCCTCCGGTTAGAGCTTTTATTTTGTCTTTTTCTTCATCATTTAAGTTACGTTCAATATTGACAATACGTCCGGCAAGCGTGCTCAATGTGTCATCATCAGTTTTGCCTTGTGCCACTTGCTCTAAAAGCTTCTTTAATGAAACCGAACGCTTGCGCTCCAATGGTTGTGAAGCGGTCTTTTTACTCTCGGTTACACCGACGGCATCAATCAAATAAAAGAAACTTTTACCTTCGGCATTTGGTGTTACCTGCTTTAAGTCCGTATCATTAATGGAACGAACGCCACGACCTTTCATCTGCTCATAATAAAGCGATGAGCGAACATCTCGCAAAAACATTACCACTTCCAAAGGTTTAATATCCGTGCCGGTGGCAATCATATCCACCGTTACGGCAATACGCGGCAGAGGAGAAACACGAAACTGCTTAATCAGTTCTTCCGGCTTTTCACCGGTAACGTTATAGGTAATCTTTTTGCAAAAATCATTGCCTTGCCCGAAAACTTCTCTCGTGATGCGGACAATCTCTTC
>JAZNGL010000012.1:0-6589 GCA_045576435.1 Clostridia bacterium | reverse complement strand
ACTACCAAAGACCTCAAAGAGTGTATTTATAAAATGCAGCGTCATGAATACTATGAGATATATCTGTTCTTTTCGGGCAAGGTTATTTTTCGTGTGGAGGGTAATGAGTATTTTCCGCAAAAAGGTGATGTGTTAATTATAAAGGATACTGAGATTCATCGTGCAGAGGTTGACCCAAGTGTTCCATATAGTCGCTTTGTTCTCCATTTTAATAAAAAGTTTGTTCATCAGTTTGATAAAGATGGCGAACTTCTTAAAATGTATGATGAACGTATTCCCGGAAAATGCTGTCTGATTGAAAAAAGATATTTTGAAAATGATTTATATCTGCTTCTTGTTGAAAATATGACTAACCCTTCTTCTAAAAATCAACTTCACGCAACCTCAAGTTTTTTTACACTTTTATGTGAAATTTCTAAAGCTTTTAAAAGAAAAAATGATCAGAGTGAAGCGGGTAAAAGTCTTTTGGCTAACCAAGTTGCAAATTATATCATGAATAATCTTAGTTCAGATTTATCAATTGAAAACATCTGCCATGAATTCTTTTTGAGTCCCTCACAACTCTATCGACTTTTTGAAAAATCAATAGGCGATTCGGTCGGTAATTATATCAGACTAAAACGCTTGATGAAGGCGAAAAAAATGCTCGAAATGGGTGTTTCGCCAACAAACGCTGCAAAACTTTGTGGATTTTCTGACTATTCTGTGTTTTACAGGGGATATAAAAAAACTTTTGGTCATTCGCCAAAAGAGGCCTCTGAAAACATTTAGCGTTATATTAAAAAATCTTATTGCTTTTTTTTAACAAGTGTAGTATAATAATTATATTATTTTCGAAAACCAAATTTTAGGAGGAGAAAAATTATGAAAAAAATTATTGCAACTCTATTAACGATAGTTATGATGCTATCATTTGCTGCATGCGGTAATGCAGGCACAAAAATGACAATGGGTACAGGTGGCACCGCAGGTACATATTATGGTTACGGCGGCGTTCTTGGTCAGTATATCACAAATAACGCAAACGTTAATGTTACTGTTGTTTCAACAGATGGTTCAAAAGCTAACATTCAGGGAATTGATGCTGGTAATTATCAATTAGGTACTGTTCAGTCTGATGTTATGGCTTATGCATGGGATGGCACACGTTCATTTGAAGAAGATGGCAAAATCGATTCTTTCCGTGTTGTTGCAGGTCTTTATGCAGAATCAGTTCAGCTTGTTACAATGAACCCTGCAATTAAGTCTGTTGCAGACCTCAAGGGCAAGAGCGTTTCAATCGGTGCTCCTGGCTCAGGCGTTTATTTCAACGCAATTGATGTTTTAGCTGCTGCAGATCTTAAAGAAACTGATATTAAAGCTCAGTATCAGTCATTTGCAGACAGTGCCGATGCACTTAAAGACGGCAAAATTGATGCTGCTTTCATCGTTGCAGGCGCTCCTACTCCTGCAATCACAGAGCTTTGCACAACAAACTCTGCATATTTAGTTCCAATTGATGGTGCAATCGCAGAAAAATTAATGGCTGATTGTCCTTTCTATACAACATACACAATTCCTGCAAACACTTATAAAGGGCAGGATGCAGATGTTCAGACAATTACAGTTAAGGCTACTTTAATTGTAAATGCTGATGCATCTGAAGAAGATGTCTATAATTTAACAGCTGCAATTTTTGATAACATTGAAGCAATAACTGCTGAAAACGCTAAAGGTGCAGAGCTTAGCTTAGAAAATGCAACAAGCGGTATGACTGTTCCTTTCCATAAGGGTGCAGCAAAATACTTTGCAGAAAAAGGCGTTGACGTTAAGGCTGAATAGTTTTCAGTAAACAATGATAATACTTTGGCTGCGACGATATCCGCCGCAGCCATTTATTAATATAAATAGTTAAGGTGGGATTATATGGGTTTTTTCAACAAGAAGAAAACATCATCTGTTCAAGAGCCGATGGACCTTGATGCTGTTATGAAGAAGTTTGACCGAGAGTCTAACGTTCGAATCTGGGATGGTAAATATAAAATGGCGGTTAATTGTGTTCTTGCAATTTTTTCGTTATTCTGTATTTATGTAACTCTTTTTGCAAGCTGGCTAGAAGAACTTCGTTTAACTACTTTTGTAGCTTTCATTATTTTCTTAGGATATTTGGTTTTTCCTGCAAGAAAAGGTGTCCAAAAGGTTAACAATATGCCATGGTATGACATTTGCGCCATGGTTTTAGGTACGGGTTCGTTTCTATATTATGCAGCTAATGCTTTAACAATAATTCAACAAGGTAGCAAATTTGAATGGTATCAGATTGTAATTGGTATAATTGGTATTTTATCTTTAATTGAGGTATGTCGAAGAAGCGTTGGTTTGCCAATTGTTGTTGTTGCGGGTTGCTTTATTGTTTATGCATTGGTTTGGGGTATTTCAAATCCAAATCTTTGGGGAAGGATTAATTACATAATCCATTACTTATTCTATGGCAAAGAAGGCGTTATGTCCACTCCGATTAATGTTTGTTCTAAATTTATTGTTGTGTTCATCATTTTTGGAGCTTTTTTAGAGCGTACAGGTATTGCAGATTTCTTTATAAAGATCTCCAACTCTATTGTCGGTGGATTTTCAGGCGGACCGGCAAAGGTTGCAGTTGTTGCAAGTGCCATGGAAGGAATGGTTTCGGGCTCATCTGTTGCTAACACTGTTGGTTCAGGTTCTGTTACAATTCCATTAATGAAAAGAACAGGATATAAACCTGAATTTGCAGGAGCGGCTGAGGCTGCTGCATCAACAGGCGGACAGATAATGCCACCGATTATGGGTGCTGCTGCCTTTTTGATGGCGGATTATGTTGGTGTTCCATATAGCAACATTGTTGTTCGTGCAATTCTCCCGGCAATGCTTTATTTTGCAGGAATTTTCATTGCGGTTCACCTGGAAGCCAAAAAAGAAGGCTTGCGTGGTTTAACGAAAGAAGAGTTGCCAAGACTTCTTCCTCTTCTTAAGCAATCATATTTGTTGTTACCCTTGATAATTCTTATTTATCTCGTTGGAACAAGCCAAAAATCAATTCAATATGCGGCAGCTATTGCAATTGTTATTGCAATTGTTGTTAGTCTTTTCAATAAAGAACATCGCATCACACCGAAACGAATCTGGCAGGCTCTTGCGGCGGGTGGTCAAGGAACAATCACTGTTGCTGCAGCTTGCGGTGTTGCAGGCATCATTGCAGGAACAATCACAATGACAGGTCTTGCTAACGTCTTAATCAATGGTATTGTTGCTTTAGCAGGAAATCAGGTTATTATTGCACTATTCTTAACAATGCTTTGTTGTATTATTTTAGGAATGGGTGTTCCAACAACCGCAAACTATTGTATTATGGCTGCAACCTGTGCTCCGATTCTTGTTCGCATGGGTGTTCCTCAAATTGCTTCACATTTCTTTGTTTTCTATTTTGGTATTGTTGCAGACCTCACCCCTCCTGTTGCTTTGGCGGCATATGCGGGAGCGGCTATTGCTCAAGCAAATCCAATGAAAACTGCAATAACTTCAACTAAGCTTGCAATCGGTGCATTCATTGTTCCATATATTTTTGCACTAAACCCTGCAATGTTATTTGTTGATACAACTGTTGTTGATATTATATCAATCAGCATAACCTCTCTTATTGGTATGTTTGCCCTTTCGGCATCGCTCGAAGGCTATCTCTTCCATCACATGTCATGGTATCAACGAATCATTTCAGCAGTTGGCGGACTGTTGCTCATTTATCCGGGAGCAATTACTGACGTAATCGGTATTGGAATGTTTGCGCTGCTTATTATTCTTCAGTTAATAACAAAAAAGAAACAGATTAAAAAAGCTTAAAGTTAAAAGAGTTGCTCTACAATTTGTAAAGCAACTCTTTTTTATTCTAATTTTTATTTATTTTTCAAATATTCATCAATAGATTCTGCTGCATTTTTCCCTGCACCCATAGCAAGAATAACAGTTGCAGCACCAGTAACCGCATCGCCGCCGGCATAAACCCCCTGCTTTGTTGTGAGCCCGCTTTCCTCCTCTGTAACAATGCATCCATATTTATTTGTTTCAAGCCCTTTGGTTGTTGTTCTTATAAGTGGATTTGGTGATGTTCCTATTGCCATAATAACACCATCAACTTCGAGCGTATATTCTGAACCCTTAATTTCAACAGAGCTCCTTCTTCCTGATTCATCAGGTTCTCCAAGTTTCATATTAACACACTTCATTCCCGAAACAAAGTTATTTTCATCACCAATTATTTCTGTTGGGTTGTTAAGCGTGAGAAAAACAATACCCTCCTCCTCTGCATGCTCAACCTCTTCACGTCTGGCAGGCATTTCGTCCATAGACCTGCGATAAACAACATAAACGTTTTCAGCTCCAAGTCTTTTCGCGCATCTTGCTGCATCCATTGCAACATTTCCGCCGCCAACAACCGCAACATTTTTAAGGTTTAATATCGGAGTTTCAGAGCTTTCTTTATATGCCTTCATTAAATTAATTCTGGTTAAAAATTCATTGGCGGAATAAACACCATTAAGGTTTTCACCCGGAATATTCATGAACCTTGGAAGTCCTGCTCCTGAACCAATAAAAACTGCTTCATATCCCATTTCAAAAAGCTCATCAATCGTCATTGTCTTTCCAACAACAACGTTTGTAACAACTTCAACACCAAGCGCCTTAAGATTTTCAATTTCTTTTTCAACAATTTCCTTTGGCAAACGAAACTCCGGAATGCCATATACCAAAACACCGCCGGCTACGTGTAACGCTTCAAAAATCGTAACCGAATATCCTTTTTGCGCTAAATCTCCTGCACAGGCAAGCCCTGATGGACCCGAGCCAACTATTGCAACCTTATACCCGTTTGGCTTTAATATATCGACTTTGTTGTTTGATTTATTCATATGATAATCCGCAACAAATCTTTCGAGTCTGCCAATTGCAACAGGCTCACCTTTAATTCCCCTAACACACTTTGCTTCGCATTGCGTTTCCTGTGGACAAACACGTCCGCAAACACCGGGGAGAGAACTTGAACGATTTATAATTTTATATGCTCCTTCAAAGTCATGCTCAGCAACTTTTGCTATAAATTCCGGAATGTTGATTTTAACAGGACACCCTGAAACGCACGGATAATTTTTGCAATTCAGGCAGCGTTTTGCCTCATCAACCGCCATTTTCTCTGTATATCCTAGAACAACCTCATAAAAATTTTTATTTCTGATATTAGGAAGTTGTGTTGGCATTTTGTTCTTTTTTAGTGACATATTTGGCATCAAACTTCCTCCTTTTTAAGCAAATTACATGTTTCGTCAAGTTTGTGTGTTTCAAAACCCTTATAAATTGATGAACGCCTTATCGCCTCATCAAAATCAACAAGATGACCATCAAAATCAGGTCCATCAACACATGCAAATTTCATTTCCCCGCCAACAGTCAAACGGCAACCGCCACACATGCCTGTTCCGTCAATCATTATTGGGTTCATACTTACAGTTGTTTTAACTCCTATTTTCTTTGTTAATAAGCATACAAACTTCATCATAACAAGTGGGCCAATTGCAATTACCTCATCGTATTTTTCACCACACTCAACCAAATTTTTGAGCACATCAGTAACAAGCCCTTTTTGGCCATATGAGCCGTCATCTGTAACGATTAAATGTTTATCGCTAATCGCCTTGAATTCATCCTCCAAAATGACTAAGTCTTTCTTTCGGAAACCTGTAATAGCGTGCACCTCTGTTCCCTTTGCTTTAAGAGCTTTCGCGGTTGGATATGCAATTGCACAACCAACACCGCCACCAATAACTGCGACCTTTTTTAAGCCTTCGATTTTCGATGCAGTTCCAAGCGGACCCACAAAATCATAGATGTAATCACTCTCACAAAGAATATTCAATTTCTGTGTTGAGGAACCGAGAACCTGAAAGATTATTGTGATTTCTCCTGTTTTACGATTATAATCCGCAATTGTGAGTGGTATTCTTTCGCCGTTTTCATCGACGCGCAATATAACAAACTGTCCCGCTTTTGCTTTCTTGGCAACAAGTGGTGCATACACCTTCATTAGCGTGACAGTTGGATTTAATTCTCTTCTTTCTGTTATTAAAAACATTATTTACCTCCATGTAAGTCTAACACATTTTTCACGAATTATATGTTAAATCATTCATAGAGAAAAGTCAAGGTCTAATCAGGAAAAACCATATTTTTACTTGCCACTTTTTAGCATTTTTTTAATCTAATTTAATATAGTTGTTTGGCAGTTTTGCGATATTCTCCCGCCGTGATTCCAACCTCTTTTTTAAACAAGGTTTTAAAGTGTGAGTGTGAATCAAAGCCACATTCATCTGCAATATTTTCAAGAGTTCTATCGCTTTTTAAAAGCTTTTCTTTTGCATGCTTAATTCGTGTTTGAGTTAAATATTCATGTGGTGTTTCTCCCGTTTCTTCGCGGAAAATCCGCATTGTGTGTGTTCCTGAATATCCTGAAATCTCGCTAAGCATTGATAATGTGATTTTTTTCTCATAGTTTTCTTTTATGTAAGTCGGATCGTAGCCATGT
>JAZNGL010000011.1:0-9366 GCA_045576435.1 Clostridia bacterium | reverse complement strand
ATGCTTAATGATGCTGTTAAAAAAGGCGGAATTATGGCGTCAAGTTATGTTGGCGGTTTGAGTGGTGCTTTCATTCCTGTTAGTGAGGATGCCGGCATGATTGCTGCTGCAGAATGTGGCGCACTTTCACTTGATAAGCTTGAGGCAATGACGTGTGTTTGCTCGGTTGGGCTTGATATGATTGCGATACCGGGAGATACGTCTGCTTCAACAATATCTGCAATAATTGCAGATGAAATGGCAATAGGTATGGTGAACCAGAAAACCACGGCCGTGAGAATAATTCCTGTTGAAGGAAAAACTGTTGGCGACAGAGTTGAGTTTGGTGGTTTGCTTGGATATGCACCTGTTATGCCTGTTCATGGATATTCAAGTGAAGAATTCATAAATAGAGGCGGAAGAATTCCCGCTCCAATTCACAGCTTGAAAAATTAATCAAAAATTTTTTATTTTTTGCAACCTTTTTATAACTTGAAAAGTATTATAGTTAAGAGGAGAGAAATATATGGCGCATAACAACGATGAGAAACATCAGCTTGTTGAAAAGTATTTCGATATGATTTACAGACTTGCTATGTCACAAACAAAAAATCGTGAATATGCGGACGATGTGGTTCAGGATGTTTTTTTGAGATTTCTGAATGCTGACAAGCAGTTTGAATCTGATGAACATGTTAAAGCGTGGCTCATTCGTGTTACTCTGAACTGCTGCAAGAGTGTTTTCACAACATCATGGGCGAAAAAAACGACGCCGTTAACTGAGGATATTGTGTTTGATACAGAGGAAAAACACGATGTTTATTATGCTACGCTCGAATTACCGCCGAAATACAGAACCGTTATTCATCTTTTCTATTACGAGGATTTTTCGATAGCGGATATTGCCAAATATCTTAATACGAAAGAGTCAACCGTAAAATCCCAGCTCAGTCGAGGTCGGGATATGCTGAGGGAAAAACTGAAGGGAGAGTATAGTTTTGTTTAAAAAATACTATAAAGCGGCCAATGATGACATACAACCAAATCGTGAACTGATTGACCAGATATTTGAAAAGGCTGAAAAAGGTGCAAAAGTTTTCTCGTGGAATAGTGTATATAAATATGGAGCAACTGTTGCGGCAGTTCTGGTTTTAGCAATTTCTGCATATTCATATAAAAATATAACGGACTTTAAAGAACCGGATTTATCAAATATTGTGTCTGAGCAGACAATGGAAAAAGATACAGAAATTATCGTAAATGATATAAAAACAGAAGAAAAAAATACTGCGACTGAGGTTGATTCCGGGAAAAAAGAAAACATTATTCAAAATGAGATAAAAGAAAATAATGAAAAAGTATCGCCTCAAAGCGTTGAAAAATTAACAGAAAAAACAAACACCAGGAATGCTGAAAGTGTGAATGAAATCGCACAAAGCGAAGTATCTGAAGCAAACGAAACAGAGGCTTTAGAAAATCTTCCTGAAGAAAATAGTAACAATGGAAGAATAAGAACGGCATCAGTCGGTGCTGGTGAGGTTGCTATCTGGAACACGGAAAATTATAGTGGATATTTAGGTTTGGATATAAAGAACGGAATTGATGTTCCGGATGATATGCAATATGTTTCGGAAGATGAGTTTTATCTGATTGTTGAAAACGGCATACCGATTGAAGATACAGTGATGTTTGGATATAGGGGTGAAAACGATAGAAGTATTAATATTTACACCTCGAAGCTCGGATTGAATAGTGAAAGATATGAAAGCAATCAGGATGCGAAAGTTTTGGAAGTGAATGGTGTGAAATGCTATGTCATTTCGGTTTCACCTGAAAACTATAATGCATATCTAAAAGTTGCAGGAGTTGATTTCGAAATTCATACAAACAAAATTGAATATGATGAACTTCAAGCTTTGGTTGAATCGATTTCAAGGTTAAACAATTAAAAAAGTGGCATTTATAATAAATGCCACTTTTTTTTCATAACTTATTGACATATGTTGAAAAATTGAATATAATTACGATATCTCTGTGATGAGAAAAGACAAGGAGAAACATTATGGAAATTATTATTATTGGTTGCGGCAAAGTTGGGCAAAAACTTGCTGAACAGCTTAATCAGGAAAAAGACCAGAACATAACTGTGGTTGATATTAAATATAACACAGTTAAGGATGTTATAGATAAATATGATGTTATGGGAGTTGTGGGTAATGGCGTTGACCTTGATGTCTTGATTGAAGCGGGAGTTAAAAAAGCGGAAATTCTGATCGCGGTTACGGGTTCGGATGAAACAAATCTGCTTGCGTGCCTGATTGCAAAAAAATTGGGAAATTGTCGTACTATTGCCCGTGTGCGTAAACCTGAATATAATAAAGCGGTTAATTTGTTTAAGGATGATTTGGACTTAGCAATGGCAATAAATCCCGAACAAACTGCAGCAAGTGAAGTTGCGAGAATATTGAAATTTCCATCTGCCATACAAATTGATACATTTTCAAAGGGTAGAGTTGAAATATTAAAGTTCAGAATTCCTGAAGGTTCGGTTTTAGATAATCTTGCTATTGTTAATATTGGACAAAGGCTTAATTGCGATGTGCTTGTTTGCGGAGTTGAAAGAGGTGAGGATGCATTCATCCCGGGTGGCGATTTTGTTTTAAAGAGCGGAGATTGTGTGAGCATTGTGGCGTCAGTCCCAAAAGTAATAGAGTTTTTCAAGAAAATAGGAATTAAAACAGAAAGTGTTAAGGATACGATAATTGTAGGAGGAAGTGCAACTGCATATTATCTTGCAAATAAGCTGATTCAACACGGGATAAATGTTAAAATAATTGAACAAAACACTGAAAGATGTGAAATGCTTTGCCAGTTGTTGCCTAAAGCAACGATTATTAATGCTGACGGAACCGATAACAGAGTTCTTCTTGAAGAGGGAATAGAGTTTGCGGATTCGTTTGTTGCAATGACAAATATTGATGAAGAAAACATTTTGCTATCACTTTTTGCAAAGAGTAAAATGAATGGAAAGTTGATAACCAAGATTAATAGAATTGCTTATGATGAGGTTATTGATAATCTTGAATTAGACACAATAATTTATCCTAAAAACATAACGGCTGAATATATTGTCAGATTTGTTCGTGCTGCAAAAAAATCTTTGGGCAGTAACATAGAAACAATGCATCGTGTTCTTGATGATAAGGCAGAAGCTTTAGAATTCAGAATAAAAAAGAATTCACCTGTGACAAATGTTGTCCTTGAGAAACTAAGTATTAAGAAAAATATCTTGATTGCCTGCATAAATCGTGGTGGGAAAATTATTATACCTAGAGGTAAAGACATGATAATGACAGGTGATAATGTTATTGTTGTTACGACAATATCTGGATTGAAGGATATAAACGACATATTAAAATAGGGGAATCGGGATGAACTATAAGGTTATAATGCACACACTTGGTTGGGTTTTGAATTTTGAAGCAATATGCATGGTTTTGCCGCTAATTTGTTCTTTGTGTTATGGCGAAGAATGTGCAATTACTTTTGCAATTTGCATTGCTCTTTGTTTTGCAATAGGGACAACCTTAACGAGAATAATGCCCAAAAATCGTGATATGTATGCTAAAGAAGGCTTTATGACGGTTGGTCTTAGTTGGATTTTTATGAGTATCTTTGGAGCGCTCCCTTTTGTTTTATCGGGTTCAATTCCAAACTTTATTGATGCTTTGTTTGAAACCGTTTCAGGCTTCTCAACGACTGGTGCATCAATCCTGACTGATGTTGCTGCACTACCTAAAGGCATGCTTTTTTGGAGAAGCTTCACACATTGGATTGGTGGAATGGGCGTTCTTGTTTTTTTAATGGCGATTGTTCCGCTTTCGGGTGGTCATAATTTTTATTTAATGAAGGCGGAAAGCCCGGGACCAGCTGTTGGTAAGCTTGTTCCAAGAGCAAGGACAAGCGCTAAAATTCTATATGCAATTTATACGGGAATGACACTTGTTGAGATTATTTTCCTGCTTGCAGGAGGTATGAATTTTTTTGAAGCAACAACCATAACCTTTGGAACAGCCGGAACGGGTGGTTTTGCCGTTAGTAACTCAGGTTTGGCAGACTATTCGTCATATATACAAGTTGTTGTAACTGTGTTTATGCTTCTGTTTGGCGTAGATTTTTCCATTTATTATCTTATTTTAGTGCGTAAAGCACGAGAGGCTTTCCACTCGGATGAACTTAAAGCATATTTTAGTATCGTTATTGTTTCAATAATTATAATATGCATAAATGTTTTCAAAATGTACGATGGATTTTTTGATGCTTTGAAAAACAGCGCATTTCAGGTTGCATCAATTATAACAACGACAGGATATGGAATAACGGATTTTGATTTGTGGCCGGAACTTTCAAAAACTATTCTTGTTGTTCTTATGTTCGTTGGAGCATGTGCAGGAAGCACAGGCGGTGGAATGAAGGTGTCCAGAATTATTATATTGTTTAAGAGCATTATAAAGGAACTTAAAATTGCAGCACATCCCAAGAGCACACATAAAATTACAATGAATGGCAGACTTGTGGAGCATGAGACTGTTAGAGGTGTTAACGTTTATTTTGCTTCATATTTTCTTGTTTTTGTGATAACACTTTTGCTTGTGAGTGTGGATAATTTTGATTTTACCACAAACTTTACGGCAATTACGACAACAATTAATAATATCGGTCCGGGGCTTGCTGCTGTTGGTCCAACACAGAATTTTTCGATTTTTTCACCATTTTCGAAAATTGTGTTTATATTTAATATGCTTGTTGGCAGACTTGAGATTTTCCCAATTTTGATATTATTTTCATCTTATACATGGAAAAAATAACATAACTAACGATAAGGGGTTAGACAGAAAATGAAAATTAAAAACACATGTATGCTTTTTTTAACGGCGATGATATGGGGATTTGCATTCACGGCTCAGTGTGTTGGTGCTGAACATGTGGGGAATTATACCTTTAACGGAATAAGGTTTGCTCTTGGCTCTGTATCGTTATTGCCGGTCATTTTATTGCTTGAAAAAAAAGAAGCGGATAGGGTGTTACATAAAGAAAAAATTAAAAAATCTTTTAGTGCGGGCGTGCTTGCAGGAGTTGTTTTGTTTATTGCATCAACATTGCAAATGTATGGAATTGCTATGACTCATAGCGCGGGGAAATCGGGGTTTTTAACGGGACTTTATATTGTTTTGGTTCCGATATTTGGTATTTTTATTAAAAAGAAAACTAATCTTAATGTATGGATAGGTGTGATTTTTGCACTTCTTGGTGCTTTTTTGCTTACTATAAGTGACGATTGGGAAATAGGGCATGGAGATATTTTTCTCATTACGGGTGCAGTATTCTGGGCGATACACATTCTGGTTATTGATAATTTTGTGGCAGACGTGTATCCTTTGAGATTTTCGTCAATACAGTTTGCGGTTGTTTCGATTATTGGATTAATTTGTGCAGTTTTATTTGAAACGATGACGATTTCAGGAATAAAAGGAGCAACAATTCCAATACTTTACACAGGTATTCTTTCAACAGGAGTTGCCTATACTTGCCAGGCGTTAGGTCAAAAGGATGCAGACCCGACCTACGCTGCAATGATTTTCTCAACGGAATCGGTTTTTAGTGCAATTGGTGGTGCTTTGCTGCTTCATGAAGTGCTAGAAGTTAAAGGATATGTTGGTTGCGCCCTGATTTTCATTGGTATTATTATTTCTCAATTAAAACCATATAAAAGACGTCAAAAATAAATTTCTATAAATGACAACCATGCCGATGATTATCGGTGAAATAAGAAGATATTTGAGAGATAATGCGCCAATGCGCGTGAGTCGTTCGCTTAGAGATATTGCATATAAAGCTTTATCGGCAAAGGAGCGGCTTGTGAACAAAAATGCAAAGGAACCAACGATAGATGAAATTGCGAAAGAGCTTGGATTAACTAACAAAGAGGTTTCGGCGGCGCTTGATGCAATCATGGATCCGCTTTCGCTTAATGAGCCTATATATCATGATGGTGGAGATGCAGTGTTTGTTATGGACCAGGTGAGAGATGAAAAAAATATTGATGATTCGTGGGTTGAGGAAATATCACTCAAGGAAGCTATGAAACATTTGACGGCGCGTGAAAAAAATATATTGGAACTAAGATTTTTTCTCGGCAGAACTCAAGTGGAAATTGCAAACGAAATAGGCATATCTCAGGCACAGGTTTCAAGGTTGGAAAAGAATGCATTGGGACACATGAAAAAGTATTTATAAACAATAAAAAGCTATTACAACTGATGTTGTAATAGCTTTTTGAAATATAAAAGAATTATTTACCTGTCATTTTTGCAACTTCAGCTGCAAAATCGTCAACTCTTTTTTCAAGTCCTTCGCCTTTTTCAAGACGTGCAAACTTAACAACTTCGATTTCTGTTCCAATCTCAGCAGAAACGTTCTTTAAGAATTTAGCAACTGTGAGGTCGCCATCCTTAACGTAAGGTTGTTCAACCAAACATACTTCCTTATAGAACTTCTGAATACGACCAACAACCATCTTGTCAACAATTGCTTCAGGTTTACCCTCGTTAAGTGCCTGAGCCTTGAGGATTTCCTTTTCCTTTTCAACAACGTCCTGAGGAACTTCATCGCTCTTAACGTATTTAGGCATAACAGCTGCAATTTGCATAGCAATATCTTTTGCAGCAGCTTTAAATGCAGGGTCTTCTGCTTTTGAAGCATCGCCTAATTTGAAATTAACTAAAACACCAATTCTTCCACCGCCATGAATATATGCTTCGTTAATACCTTCATAACGCTCAAAACGACGGAGATTCATGTTTTCACCGATTGTGGCAATCTTCTCTGTGAGAGCTTCACCAACAGTCTGAGTGTCTGTGAGCTTTGTGTTCTTTAATGCTTCAACGTCAGCAGGGTTTGTTTTTGCGATGCACTCAGCAACGCTATAAACAAAGCTCTGGAAATCTGCGTTCTTAGCAACAAAGTCTGTTTCAGTGTTGATTTCAACAACAACACCAACGTTTCCAAAAACAACAGAGGTAACCAAACCTTCTGCTGCGATTCTGCCTGCTTTTTTTGCAGCAGTTGCAAGACCTTTTTCTCTCAAAAATTCAACAGCTTTGTCCATGTCGCCGTTAGTTTCTGTGAGAGCTTTTTTACAATCCATCATGCCGCAGTTTGTCATCTCTCTAAGAGTTTTAACATCTTGTGCAGTAAATGCCATTTTAAATTCACTCGCTTTCTGAAATTATTCTTCAATCATATCTAATGAAACATCTTCAGCAGTTTCAGCATCGTCAGCCTCAACTGAGAACTGTTCACCCTGTTTGCCTTCTAAAATTGCGTTACCAATTGTTGAAACAATAAGTTTAACCGCGCGGATTGCATCGTCGTTTCCAGGAATCGGGAAGTCTGCTTCTTCAGGGTCGCAGTTTGTATCAACGATAGCAACAACAGGAATGCCAAGCTTGTGAGCTTCTGCAATAGCATTCTTTTCTTTTCTTGGGTCAACAACAAAGAGAGCAGCAGGAAGTTCCTTCATTTCTTTGATGCCGCCTAAGAACTTTTCAAGACGCTCTTCTTCGAGCTGAAGCTTGAGAACTTCTTTCTTTGGAAGAAGTTCCATTGTGCCATCTTCGTTCATTTTCTTAAGCTGATAAAGTCTGTCAATTCTTCTTTTGATTGTTTTAAAGTTGGTGAGCATACCGCCAAGCCATCTTGCATTAACATAATACATGCCTGTTCTTTCTGCTTCTTCGCGGATTGCATCCTGAGCCTGTTTCTTTGTTCCTACAAAAAGAACATTTCCACCTTCTGCTGCGATGTCGCGGATGAAATAGTATGCCTCCTCAATTTTCTTTGCGGTTTTTTGAAGATCGATAATATAGATACCGTTTCTTTCCGTAAAGATATACTCCGCCATTTTAGGATTCCAACGACGGGTTTGATGTCCAAAATGAACACCAGCTTCAAGCAATTGCTTCATTTGAATTACTCCCATGATTTTACACCTCCAAAAGTTTATACCTCCACCAAAATCACTTTAAACGGGAACTGTCATGGGTTTGCAGCACGCCCCGATTAATCATTTGATGTGCGTATTTAATATATTTTGTTCTAAAAAGAACATTTAACCTAGGTATTATATCACGTAGTGCTAAATTTGTCAAGAAATAAAATATAAAAAATATAAAAAACCCCTTTTCATGCAAAAATAGCCTGAAAAGAGGAGAAATGTTGAAATTTAAGCATTGATTTTCCATAAGTCGGTAAACAAGATGCCGACTTATGGAAAAATTTTTCCTGATTTATGCTCGGATCAGGAATGCATATCCTTTAAAACCTCCACAAGGGTTATTGGATATACTTCGTTTTGCGCCAACCATTCGCAATACTTTAATGCTTCGTCTCGGGTGAAAAATATATTTTCAACCTTAGCCGATTCGGATCTGTCCTTGTCCACAAAAGAATAGATGCCGAATGTGGGACCCATAACGTTTTCATTACTGCTTTCAGTGATTCCGTATGTAATCCCGTTCATAGAAATTTTTTCCGAATACGCTTCAATTTTTTTCATAAAAAACTCCCTGATGTGACAATTTATCGTGTTTTGTCGTCACAGTAAATATCATAAGGGAAAATGTTGTGCAGTGTAATTGTGTATGAGTCGACAAATGGAAAAAATTTTTCACATCTATAAAACATTGATATATATGGAAAAAATGCGTTTCCATATTTTTAATATTGAAAAATTAAAAATATTATGTTAACCTTACCTTATATTTAAATGTGAAAATATAAGGAGGAGGACAATGAAAAAACTTAAAACCAGTTTAAAAAACATTTCAAAAATTTCATTATTAATGATGTTGAACGGAACCAGACTTGCGCTTGGCATTTTGATTCTAGGAATTGGGCTATGCAAATATAATGAAAGATTTATAGGCGGATATGGAAATAATCAAATGGGAATATATCTTGTTTGTGCAGCAATAAGCTTGTTTGTGCAATTTATAATTGGTGGGCTTGCTTTTGATTGTGTTAAAGCAAGCCGAAGATAACACCATGCTTTTCAGGAAAAATCTTTAAATAGCGGAATGTTCGGTGGGAATATTGTGAAAATTGTGAAAACTATCCATATTATGATAATACATAATACTGCATTCCTGAAAGTTAACCCTTTTGAATATTTATAAAAATGCAGTGCAACAGATTGACCTATCAATATTGCAAAAAGGAGTAAAAGAATATCGATTAATAACGATTCAAAACCAAAGGCTTCGGTATAAAAATAAAACATAAACGGAATTGATATTATACCTGAAACGATGGAAACAAGACAAGATG
>JAZNGL010000010.1:0-13854 GCA_045576435.1 Clostridia bacterium | reverse complement strand
AGTTTTATTTTCTTAATTTATATAATCTGACTGCTTGTTCAACGCAATCGGTCATATTTTGTTTTGCATTCTCTTTTTCCATCGCCTCATCCAATGTGCAAGCCATGCGAACGATAGGAAAAATCGCATCTATTCCGTGTTCGTTGCAAATTCTTGCATCCCGCGTAACACAACCCGAAAACGCAATCACATCCTTCCCATACTTTTTTGAAAGTTTAGCTATTCCGATTGGTGCTTTGCCCATTATTGTCTGGCTATCAATTTTCCCTTCACCTGTAACCACCAAATCTGCATTTTTTATATAATTTTCAATTTTAATTTTGTCCAGTATCAATTCAATTCCTGATTGAAGTTTTCCATTCAGATATGATAAAAAAGCAAAACCCAAACCACCTGCCGCACCTGCTCCGGGATAATTCATGTCCGCATGTTTGTTATATTTTGAGGTAACACACGCATAATTTTCCATCGCCTTATCCATAAGAGGTATATCCTCGAGCTTTGCACCTTTTTGAATGGAAAAAACTGCACTGCATCCATTTTCTCCACAAAGCGGATTTGTTACATCACAGGCGATATTAAAAATACAGCCTTTTAATTCTGATATAACATTAGCATCTTTAATTTCATCAATCAATCCTAAGCCTTGTGCACCAAAAGGAATCTCTTTTCCATATTTATCTAAAAATTCATACCCCAAAGCCTGAAGCATCCCAACGCCACCATCATTTGTTGCACTTCCGCCAATTCCAATAATAAACTCTCTGCAACCCTTGTGAATTGCATCCTTTATCATTTGACCAACTCCATAGGTTGTTGTAATCATGGGATTTAATTCATTTTTATTTATCAGGGCAATACCTGATGCTGCAGCCATTTCAATTATGGCTGTTTTTTCAACAATTCCGTATTCTGCAACAATTTCTTTACCCAGCGGATTTTTCACCTTTATCTGTTGTATTTCACCGCCTAATCCCTCAGCAAGAGCTTCAACTGTTCCCTCTCCGCCATCTGCTATTGGCATAACCTTAATATTAGCATCAGGAAACACTCTTTTTATTCCAACGCTTGCCGCAGTTCCTGCATCTATCGACGTCATGCTTCCTTTAAACGAATCAATTGCTATAACAACGTTCATGGCTTACTCCTTTATTTATTATAATTATTTTAATAACCCATTCATTATATCATTCTCCAACATCAATGTCAATCTAATATAAAAAACAGTCGGAGCAAGGTTCCAACTGTTTTATTACTTATATTTTCAATATTCCTAATGCATCGAGAAAAGAAGAAATCAAAATCATGATAATACATATTGGAGCGAGATATTTAATCATAAAAGTAAATATCGCTTTTCTTTTAAACTTTTGTGAAATTTCCACTTCTTCGATAATTGCATCCGGCTTTAAAACATATCCAACAAAAATGCATGTCAAGAATGCAACAATCGGCATCAGCACGCTATTGCTGATAAAATCAAAGAAGTCCAAAAACTGCATACCAATGATCTTCACATTTTCCAAAAGACCATATCCCAATGTTGAAAGGAGTCCCAACACAATTGAGAACAGGAGTACAACTAAACACGAAAGCTTACGGGAAAGTTTAAATTTATCACAAACAATCGATACAACGGTTTCCATTAACGAAATAGAAGATGTCAGTGCAGCAAACAGAACCAACACAAAGAACAAAATACCTATATATGTTCCACCTGCCATCGTTTCAAAAACCTTCGGCAAGGTTACGAACATAAGGCTTGGTCCTTTACCCAATGCCTCCGGAGTTCCACCTGAAAAAACAAATACTGCCGGAATAATCATAAGACCTGCCATAAACGCAATACCTGTATCAAAAAGTTCTATTTGAGTTACAGAGGATTCCATGTTCACATCTTTTTTCATATATGAACCATAGGTTATCATGATTCCCATTGCCAAGGACATTGAATAAAACAACTGTCCCATGGCCGCCAGCACCGTTGTTGCTGAAAATTTACTAAAATCGGGTAATATGTAGTAAAGAACGCCTTCCTTTGCACCTGGAAGTAAAACAGAGTAAATTGCAATAAACAAGGACAAGAGCACAAGAATTGGCATCATAATTTTGCTGATTTTCTCTACTCCCTTTTCAACACCGCACAAAACAACAATTGCAGTAACACCAATAAACAACAGAAACCAGAAAATAGGTGCTCCCGTCTGTGAAATAAATCCGGTGAAATAAGCATCGTTTGCAGCATCTGCAGCACCGCCGCAGATAAAAGCAAATAGATACTTCGTAACCCAACCACCGATAACAGAGTAATACGGCAAAATAATCATAGGAATGGTTGCCGCAAGATACCCAATAAATGCATACTTTTTGTTCAGCTTTTTAAATGCACCTATTGCACTGAGACCTGTTTTTCTACCTATTGAAATTTCCGCTATCATTAAAGTGAATCCAAACGTTACTGCAAGAATGATATATACAAGCAGAAAAATTCCTCCACCATATTTAGCCGCAAGATATGGGAAACGCCATATATTTCCAAGTCCTACCGCCGATCCGGCCGCTGCCAGAACAAATCCTAATTTCCCTGTAAAAGTACTTCTTTTTTCTTTTGCCATAACTTTATCTCCTTTATACTGTGCGAGTTACCACGGAAACCAACTTCAAATGTAAAATTAATATTTGAAAGTTGACCTTCAATTAACAATCGCATGGCGATTTTCTTCTTTACCTTTCATAATATTGTTTGCAAAGGCATTTTATAAAGCATCGCCAATTGATGCGTGGCTCCTTTAGGAGCACAAAAAAATGTCTGTTCTCAAGAATTTTACAAATAAATTCCTGAATGTGCTAATTATAACATATTTTTACCATAAAATCAATTTATTTTTATATATTTTAAAGAAACACATAAAAAAATTGGAGTTACAAACTGCAACTCCAATTTTTTATGTTTTTTAGTAATTTTCAGCATGTACTTCAAAATAGCTTTGAGGATGTGCACATGTTGGACAAACTTCCGGTGCATTTGTTCCAACCACAAGATGACCACAATTGCGGCATTCCCAAATTTTAACTTCGCTCTTTGCAAAAACCTCTGTCATTTCAACATTTTTAAGAAGTGCACGATATCTTTCCTCGTGATGTTTTTCAATTGCTGCAACTAAACGAAACTTTGCGGCAAGTTCGGGGAAACCTTCTTTTTCTGCAGTAACTGCAAATCCCTCATACATATCTGTCCACTCGTAGTTTTCACCCTCTGCAGCATGAAGAAGATTTTCAGCAGTATCACCAATACCATTTAACTCCTTAAACCACATTTTAGCATGCTCTTTTTCGTTATCAGCTGTTTTCAAAAACAACGCTGAAATCTGCTCAAATCCTTCTTTTTTAGCTTTAGAAGCAAAATATGTATATTTATTCCTTGCCTGTGATTCACCGGCAAAAGCCGCCTCTAAATTTTTTTCTGTTTGTGTTCCTGCATATTTATTCATTCGTATCTCTCCTTAATTTATTTATATTTTATAGATTTTATTATTTAAAAAGTTCTGCACGCATAAGTGCTTCATCAATATTTGCACAGAAATTCTCTTTAGTGACCAGACTATAGAGTCCTGATTTTTTCATAGCCTTTATTGGCTGTGAATTAGTGTGAGAAAATATAACCGTTATGTTTTTCTTCGCACATTTACGAACAAATTCTTCAAGCATTCTGAGAGCATCTGTATCAACCGATGGCACAGAGCGCATACGAAGCACAACGCACTTTGTATATGCCTTAACCTTAATCATTGAAATTTGCTGAGCAACTGCAAAGAATAGCGGTCCGCGAAGTTCATAAACACTTATATGCTTTGAAACCTCTCTAAGATTTTCTGCTGTTTCGCCCTCCTCAGCAACATATTTCCAACTCTCAATTTTTGTTTCGTCACTCATGCGTTTCATAAACAAAATACAAGCCATAACTATTCCGACTTCAATTGCAATAACCAAATCAAAAACAACCGTTAAAACAAATGTTGTAATTAAAACAATAATGTCACTCTTTGGCGATGTCTTAACCAACTGAACAAACTGTCTCCATTGACACATGTTATAAGCAACACTAATCAAAATTGCCGCAATTGCAGGCATTGGAATTAGTGCTGCATATGGCATAAGAAGAACAAGCACAAGAAGCAAAACAATAGAATGAACAAGTGATGAAACAGGTGTTCTTCCTCCGTTTTTGATATTTGCCGCAGTTCTTGCGATTGCACCCGTTGCTGGAATTCCGCCAAATAATGCAGAAGATATATTTGCAAGTCCCTGAGCAGTCAGTTCAGTATTTGAACGATGCTTACCGTTAATCATGCCATCTGCAACAACACAAGAAAGCAAAGATTCAATTCCGGCAAGAAGTGCAATAGTGAGTGCGTTAGGAAAAACTTCCATTATTTCAGAAAATCCAAATGCGGGTAAATTAAATTTTGGAAGTGCACTACTAACAGTATATAAGTCGCCAATAGTTGAAACATTCATTCCAATTCCTTTAGCCATCACAATTCCAACTGCAACCGCAATAAGTGATGCTGGAATTTTATCATATATTTTAGGCCAGATTATGAGAACCGCAAGACAAACCATTCCCACAATAATTGCCTGATAGTTTATTGTTGACGAATTTTCAATAAAAGCCACCAACTTCTCTATTGTTTCAATCGGCGCCTCTTTATGTTGATAGGTAACACCAAAGAAATCCTTCATCTGCCCAATAACAAGCGTCACCGCAATTCCTGAGGTGAATCCTGTTGTTATTGTGAATGGTATAAATTTAATCAGATTACCAAGCTTAAATGCGCCCATAATAATAAGCAATATTCCTGCAAGTATGGTTGCAAGCACTAAACCATCCATTCCGTTTTTTGCAACAATTCCTGCAACAATAGTTGCGAAAGCAGCAGTTGGACCCGAAATCTGAACACTGCTTCCTCCAAATATCGCCGTAACCGCTCCCGCAATAATTGCGGTGTAAATTCCCGCTTCAGGACCAACCCCTGAGGCAATTGCTAACGCTATTGAGAGCGGTAGTGCAATTATTGCAACAATAATACCTGCAATAATATCTTTAAAAAATTGAGAACGCGAATAGCCCTTTAAATCCGTTATCAACATCGGATAAAAATTTTTCACTTTTCAACCCTCTTCTCTGCATGTAAAAATTTTAAAGAAAATTATATTACATCATATTTTTTCTTATATTCATCATATTGGTTTTTAAAGTTGTTTTCACCATCGTTTTTAACATGATTCAAATAATAATGAGGCTCAAAACCTGTGCTATCTTTTTGAAGAATTGTAACACCAATATTCGAGCAATGGTCGGCAATTCTCTCAAAATTCGTTATAATATCGGAATAAACAAAACCAAGCTCAATTGTGCACTGGCTTTTTTGAAGTCGTTCAACATGGTTGTGCTTCATCTTATATTTCAGCTTATCAATAACCTGTTCCAGAGGCTCAATCTGAATTGCAATTTCCTTACTTGAGCTTTCAATAGCTTTGATTGAAATATCAACAATTTCTTTAACTGCACTGGCAGTAATTTCAATTTCTTTGATCGCTTCAGATGAAAAGTTGATTTTCTTTGTATATATTTCTTTAGATGCATCAACCAGATTGCACGCATGGTCAGATATTCTTTCGGCATCACCAATAATATGCAAAAGCGAGGTAACCTCATTTGCCTCATTTTCCGAAAGCTTGTGCCCTGCAAGCTTAACAAGATATGACCCAAGCTTGTCCTCATAATTATCAACAATTCCTTCTAAGTTTTTAATATTGGCTGCCGTTTTCTCGTCATAATTCAATAATTTTTCCAATGATGCATCAACAGCCTCGCCTGTAATCTTCATCATATCTGTTATCAGTTCTCTTGCTTTTTCAAGCGCAAAACCCGGAACATTCAAGAATCTATCATCAAGGACTCTTAATTTATCGTCTTCAACCGTAGCTTCATTTGATTTAATTGACCATATTGCAAGCTTTTCAATAAAACTGCAAAATGGCAATAAAATGATTGTTGACAATATATTAAACATTGTATGGATTATTGCTATTGAGAAAACAGATGCGTTCTCATGCATAAATTGGAAATCAAAAATTGAATGGCAAACATAAAAAGCAACTCCCACAACGATAACGCCAATAAATTTAATATAAACGCAAGAAAGCGCAACTCTCTTTGAGTCTTTATTGCCGCTTATTGAAGAAAGCACAGGTGTTATGGTTGTGCCAATATTTTGTCCTAAAATAACAGGCAGAGCAATTGTTGTTGGAATCACACCTGTTAATGACAAGGCTTGTAAAATACCCACAGATGCAGATGACGACTGTATGATTGCCGTGAGAATTGTTCCGCACAAAATACCCAGAACAGGATTTTCAAACATAACTAAAATCTTTGTAAATGCATCACTATCCTTAAGGCCTTCCATTGCACCTGACATTGTTTCCATTCCAAACATAAGAATTGCAAAGCCAAGAAGAATTGAACCGATATCTTTTTTCTTTTCGGAATGACAAATCATCGTCATTAAAATACCAATCATTGCAAGAACCGGAGTGAAAGAATCCGGTTTCAAAAGTTTAAGCCATGTTGTTGCCGCAGAAATACCGGATGTACTGAGAAGCCATGCAGTAACTGTTGTTCCAACATTTGCGCCCAGAATAATCGCAATTGATTGCGAAAGTTTCATTATTCCCGAATTAACAAAACCAACAAGCATAACAGTTGTTGCGGATGAACTTTGTATTATTGCAGTTACTAAAAATCCCAACAGAAAACCTTTTGCTCTGTTTGATGTGAGCTTTTGCAAAATTGATTCAAGTTGACCACCTGATAATTTTTTCAAGTTGTCGCCCATATAATCCATTCCAAAAAGGAATAATGCAAGACCGCCCAATAACGCTAAAATTGAAAATAAATCCATAATAACCTCCTATTTTAATTATATTTTAATTATTAGTATAATTTATACCACTTTGGTGTGCCAACTCCATTTGAGTGCCATTTTGAAAAATCCTTTTTCATTTCAAGCATAGCCTCATTTAACGCAGGCTCATTAAGTTCTTCTGTCAAAAATTCATAAAGCACATCATAAAGTGAAATTCTTTTCACACCCTGCCCAATCAAGCCTTTCTTTTGCCATAGCTTTGAAAGCTTTTCATAAAGCTCAAAAGGTGATTTAAAATATCTTATTATAACACTGAGTGTTTTTTCAAATCGATTTGAGTTGAAATATCGTTCAAGAACATCCTCAACTGCTTTTAAATTTATTATTTCGTCATATGTCAACCACGAATTTGAAAAAATTTCATAAGGCGGATTGAGACTGAATTTCATATCAAATTTCTCTAATTCACGTCTGAGAGCAGAGCCTTTCAGTAGCTTCAAAAACCCAAGCTGGAGTACGTGAGGACCGAGCTCATAAACGTCGTTAAAGGACCCTGCAAACGAAGCATAATCCTCAAATGGAAGCCCTGCAATCAAATCAAGATGTAAATAAATTCCGCTATTTTTCTTTAAATATATCACATTGTGCTTTAACTTATCTAAGTTCATTGTCCTGCTGACTGCAGATATTGTCTTTGGATTTGTTGTCTGCACGCCAATTTCAAATTGAAATTTTCCATTTGGCACATCTTTTAACAATTCCAGTGTATCTTCATCAAGCAAATCTGCGCCAATTTCAAAGTGAAAACACGTGTTTCCTTCAAGAGAAAGACAATGTTCCCAAATCTCCATTGCTCTTTTTTTATCAGCATTAAATGTTCGGTCAACAAATTTTATTGTTATTGCACCATGTTCAACCATTTTTGTAATTTCTGTCTTCACTCTCTCAATTGGCAGAAAACTCACACCTTTTTCAACAGAGGAAAGACAATATGAACAGTTAAACGGACAACCACGGCTGGTTTCATAATATATTAACTTTTCACCGCCGACAATTTTATCCAAATCATCATCTGTATATGGAAACGGAAGTTCCGCAAGGTCAATCTTTTTACCAAATACAACTCGAGGCGAATTCTCTATGTCTTTAAGCAAATTTAAAACCGCAGCCTCTCCTTCACCGCAAACGACAAAGTCAATAAACGGATTCTCAAGCAATTGATTTTCGGCATCAAACGACACCTCAGGACCACCTAAGATAATTTTACAATCAGGCTTAAGAATTTTTAAGTTTTTGCAGATTTGCAAAACATATTCAATATTCCAAATATAACATGAAAAGCCATATACATCGCAATCCGACATATATAATTTTTCAAGCACATTTCCACGTGGTTCATTTATGCTGAATTCCACAAAGTCACAATCAAAGCCGTCCCTTTTGCAAAACTCATTCAAATACCTGACAGCAAGGTTTGTGTGAACATATTTCGCATTAACCCCGACAAATAATATTTTATTTAAACCATTAAACATGGCTATTCTCCTGTTTCATAACATAAATCAGTTTCTGTTTCGTCTTTAATCTTCTCAAGATATTTTCCAGCTTCAATTCGTGCAAGTTCAACATCAAGATTTCGATAATTTCCACATTCAATTTCACTTGCACCAGGCATTTCACCATCATATTTTATAATTTCTTCAAGAACACGAATTACTTCAGCAATAACTTCTGAATGTATGGCATTTCTTATCAATAAATAAAAACCTGTCTGACAACCCATAGGTCCGACATAAATCACAGACTCCTTGAGCTTGCCGTTTCGCATAAACGTTGCCAAAAGATGCTCAAAAGAGTGCATTGTAGCATTATCAATGAGTTCGTTTGTGTTAGGTTTTCTCATTCTTAAGTCATAAGTTGTTATGTCGCCATCAACTCTCGATATATATATTTTTTCCTTTATATATCTGTGGTCAACAGTAAAGCTTGCAATTTTTTCCATTCAAATCATCTCTCCGCTTTATTTTCCAAAATTTTCAAGTCTACGCCATATTTTTTCTTGAAATAAAGTTTGTTCATTCCCTTGTGTCCAACAGCCTTAGAAACCTTATTTTTTGAACATTTAAACACAAAATTTCCGCTTTTAATATTAGTTTTTATTATTTCTTCTTCAATTATATCTCTTAAAATAAGACTTTCACAAATCTCACCAAATGCCGGATGGTATGGTCCCGCAACAACATCCTCGTTTTCCAGATCCTCAGACGCATGTAGGCCCACTCTTATTACATCAATATTATTTTCTCTAAACAATAAAATCGCCTTTTTGGTAAGTTCTGCCGTCAAATCAAGTGAATATGGCACATATTCGCCACTCATATAAAGCATCTCAAGTTTGGTTCCCTTAAGCGTTATAACAGGATAAATCCTCACACATTCGGGCATTAATTCTATTATATCACTAACTGTTTTCATATCAAGTTCAGGATTTGAACCATACATACCAAGCATCATTTGATGCCCGAGAGATATTCCTGCCGACTTTATCATTTTAGATGCACGCTTCACATCCTCAAAGACATGACCCCGGTTATTCAAAAAAAGCACATTATCGTTTGTGCTTTGAACACCAAGCTCAACAGTTGTAACATTATATTTCTTGAGTAGTTCTAACACATTATCATTAATATAATCGGGTCTTGTTGATAATCTTATACCATTGATTTTAGGAAAAAATTCATTTGCAACAGACAAAAACTCTTCTTGTAAAGTTAAATCAAGGCCTGTAAAACTTCCGCCAAAAAAAGCGACTTCAACAGATGAGTTTTGAACGTCAATCGTATCCAAAAAATTGCCTATCATTTGTTTCACTCGTTTTGGCGATATATCAGTATCAACTCCTGTAATTTTTCGTTGATTACAAAAAATACAATCGTTTGGACAACCTCTATGAGGTATAAATATTGGCAAATTATATTTTCTCATTTTTCCCTTTCATGCCCTCAAAAGCCGCTTTTGCTGCAGCTTGTTCGGCAATCTTTCGATTTTTCCCCGTTCCGCAGCCAATAACACAATTTTCATAAACTGCTTCAACAATAAATTTAGGATTATGGTCCGGACCTGTTTTTGATTTCAGTCTATATTTAACAACATCCGTCGTCTTATCACGTTTTTGAAAATAAATCTGAAGTTCAGATTTATAGTTTATTTCTCCAACAATCTCAACATTCTCAATTCTTTTTCCAAAAACTTTAAGTGCCCACTTTTTTGCCGTTTCAACATCACTGTCAAGAAAGATTGCACCAAGAAGTGCTTCAAATGTATCGGCAAGGATTGAGTCTTTATTGGCTCCGTTACTCATCTTCTCGGACTTACCAAATTTAATTTCCTCGCCAAGTTTCATTTCTCTGGTGAGCTCTGCAAGTGTTTTTTCACAAACAAGCATTGCTCTGATTTTAGTCAACTCACCCTCATTACATTTTGGATATAGTTCATATATTCTTGATGCAATTATATATGAAAGAACACTGTCACCTAAAAACTCAAGGCGTTGATTGCTTTCAATACCCGTGTCATTTGCCAAAGAAATATGCGTCATTGCAGTTTCAAACAGCTTTGTATTTTTAAACGTATAACCAATATTCATTGAAACTTCCTCTTTCTTTAAGAAAAAAGCACATTTTCTATATCATAAATTAAGCTGCCAGATAAATGGCAGCTCATGCTTTATAAACTATTCTCTTTCATTAATGTAGTTAACAGCTTCGCCGACAGTTGAAATTTTTTCTGCATCTTCATCTGAAATTTCTATGTCGAATTCTTCCTCAAGAGCCATCATAAGTTCAACCATATTTAAGGAGTCTGCCTCTAAATCATTAATAAATGAAGTTTCCAAGGTAATCTCGCTTTCATCACAGTCAAGTTGCTCTGCTATAATTTGTCTAACTAATTCAAAGGTATCCATCTTAAATTCTCCTTTTATTTTATTTACAATAATATACTATCGTTGCGAATATAATATATCATATAACTTATTTGCAGTCAATAGTTTTTTTTGTGAATTTCCAAAATTTATTTAAAGGTCAATAGATTTTTGTTCTTCATAATATAATCAATTCCTGAATATATCGTTAAAATAACAGCCACTAAAACAAGCCAGAATGTCAAGTGGAAGCTACCGATGCTAAGCGGAAAAACAATATCAATCATTATTGCAATTATTGTCACAAGCTGGGAAACCGTTTTTGCTTTCCCCCACATGCTCGCCGCAATAACCTTGTTATCACCCAATGCAATCAAGCGTATTCCCGTTACAATTAACTCGCGTGTGATGATAATCATAACAATCCCTGCATTCATAAATCTAATGTCATTTGCAACAAAACAAACTAAAGCCGAAATTGTTAATATTTTGTCTGCTATGGGGTCCATGAGCTTCCCAAAAGTTGTTACCTGATTGTTTTTTCTTGCAAGATGACCATCGAGCTGGTCTGTTAACGATGCAAGAACAAATATCAATATCGCCAAATAATACTTGTTCAATTCAAAAGCAAGCATAAAAAGTGGCACCATTATAATTCTAAGACACGTTAATTTATTTGGTGTATTCATTAATTTTTCCTCCTTTTTCAACCCCACACAAATCATATTCCATATAATCTGTAATTTCAACCTCAACAAAATCACCAGCATTATGTTTTTCACCAGATGCGAAGAACACCTTGCCGTCAACCTCAACAGAATCTGCATATGTCCTTCCATAATACTGCTTAATTATGTTATCATAGCCCTCAACAAGCACCTCATAGGTCTTCCCGACCTTTTTACTGTTAATTTCCTCTGAAACTGCAGCTTGGTCAATCATTATCATATCTTGTCGATTTCGCTTTGTTTCATCATCAATCTGACCATTAAGCTTTGATGCAGGCGTGTTTTCTTCACACGAATATGCAAAAACACCAAGCCTGTCAAACTCCATATCAGTAACAAAATCTCTGAGCTCCGCAAACTGTTCATCTGTTTCTGTTGGAAAGCCCACAATAATTGATGTTCTTAATATGATATCAGGAATTCTCTCTCTTAGCTTTTTAATAAGATTGCATATTTCCTTTTTATTTGTTCTTCTTCCCATTTTTTTGAGTATTTCATCATTACAATGCTGAATTGGAATGTCGAGATAATTACACAATTTTTTCTCAGTTGCAATAACTTCAATAAGTTCATCTGTCACAACCTCAGGATAGCAATAATGAACTCTAACCCATCTCACACCATCAATTTCACATAAGCGTTTCAGCAATATTGGAAGCATATATTCACCATAACGGTCAATTCCATAGCGACTGGTATCCTGAGCAATAACAATCAGTTCCTTTGCACCACGCTCAGCAAGAATTTTTGCTTCTGCAATAATATCTTCAATATCACGACTACGATATTTCCCACGGATAGACGGAATCACGCAATATGTACAATGATTGTCGCATCCCTCTGCAATCTTGATATATGCAGTATACTCAGGAGTTGTAACTGAACGAGAAAGTGAATCATTTAGCATATATTCTTCAGAGCAAAAAACTTGTTTTTTGCCACTTTCATAATTATTGATTATGTCTGCTATTTTATCATATTCATTGGTTCCAATGACAATATCAACCTCAGGGATTTCTTTAATCATTTTATCCTTATATCTTTGGCTCATGCATCCTGTAACAACAAGTATGCGGTCATTGTTTTCATTTTTATATGAGGCATGCTCCAAAATGCAATCAATAGCCTCCTGCTTTGCATCGTCTATAAATGCACAGGTATTAACAATCATAATGTCTGCATCTTCCTCATTATCAACAATCTCAAATCCGTTATTCTCTAAAATTGCCAGCATCTGCTCTGCATCAATCAAGTTTTTAGAGCATCCGAGCGAAACAAGCGAAACTTTTTTCAATCACAATCACCTCTTTTAACCTTAATACCAAGCTCCTTAAAGCATTTATTTATATCCGAAATAGCATAACCGCGACGCACAAGATGTGCTTTTGCTTTTTCAATATCACAAAAATCTTCAAATTGTTTATCCTGAAACCGCATTTTAACATATTCAGCTAAAGCATCATTCTCTTCTTCAAACTCAGAAAGCACATTTTCAATTATGCTTTGTGCCACACCTTTTTTTATCAATTCCTGTTTAATTCTGAAGCGACCTTTCATGCTTATGTTTATTGCATCATGAGCATATGCTCTCGCATATTCCTCATCATTAAGAATACCTGCTCGACAAAACTCATCCACTGTTTCTTCAGCAACAGATTCATCAATCCCCTTTTGTAACAATCGTTGATATATTTCACGACAAGTATACATTTTATATGATAATAAATTTGCAGCAAGCTTTTTAGCCCTTTGATTTTCCATAATAGTCGCCATAGCCTTTCCGGATAAAAAACAGTAAACTCATATTGTGGTGCAAAAGCCAAGCCCTTGCACCACACAATAATTATCTCTTTTTTGTAGGCTTTGGAACGGGCTTGAATTCAGTTGACATATCCCCATTCTCCTCTTCACCCTCACTCGGAATTTGAAGTTGAGCCTTTTCTCTGATTTTATTTTCAATCTCATTGCAAAGCTCAGCATTATCAAGAAGGAGTTTTTTAACAGCCTCTCTACCCTGACCAAGCTTTTCACCATTATACGAGAACCATGAACCTGATTTTTGAACTATGCCAAAATCAACACCAACATCAACAATGTTCCCTTCTTTTGAGATTCCTTCGCCATAAATAATATCAAATTCAGCTTCCTTAAATGGCGGAGCAATCTTATTCTTTACAACCTTTACTCTGGTATGGTTACCGATAACTTCTCCTGCCTGCTTTAAGGCTTCTACTCTTCTTACATCCAGACGTACTGAAGAATAGAACTTCAG
>JAZNGL010000009.1:0-11917 GCA_045576435.1 Clostridia bacterium | reverse complement strand
CCGTTATGAAACGGATTATATTCACATATGATTGCGGCAATCTTCATAACATAAGCTTCCTTTCAAATAATCCATAATAATATTATAAATGATTTCTAATATAAAAGAAAGATTTTTTTGTAAAAAAGAATAAAATTTTTTATTTTGCCTTGCATATATGGGGAAATTAGTATATAATATATGAATGTGACAAGCACAAATTAAAAAAATTATTTAAACAAATATATGGAGGCGAATTATGAGTAAGTTTTTAGACTCAATCAAGGCAAGAGCAAAAGCTGATAAAAAGACTATTGTTCTCCCTGAATCAATGGACAAAAGAACATTTGAAGCTGCAGAAAAAATTCTTAAGGAGGATATCGCAAATATTATCATCATTGGTACTCCTGAAGAAGTTGCTGAGAATGGAAAAGGTTTTGATGTGTCAGGTGCGACTATCATCAATCCTTATACATATGAAAAGACAGAGGAATATCTCAATCTTTTTGTTGAATTAAGAAAGTCAAAGGGGCTTACATATGAAGAAGCTAAGAAAACTGCTCTTGGCGACTATATGTATTATGCATGTTTGATGGTGAAAGCGGGAGACGCAGACGGTGTTGTTTCAGGTGCTTGCCATTCAACAGCAAACACTTTAAGACCAAGTCTTCAGATAATCAAGACTAAACCTGGCGTGAAACTTGTTTCTGCTTTCTTCCTCATGGTTGTTCCGGATTGTGAGTTTGGTTCAAATGGAACATTTATTTTTGCGGATAGCGGACTCGAACAAAATCCTGACCCTGAAAAACTTGCAGCTATTGCTGCTTGTTCTGCTGAATCTTTTGAACTTCTCGTTCAGGAAGAGGCAATGGTTGCAATGCTTTCACATTCAACAAAGGGTAGTGCAAAACATGCAGATGTTGATAAGGTTGTTGAAGCAACAAGAATATGCAAGGAAAACAATCCTAATATTAAGGTTGACGGCGAACTCCAACTTGATGCGGCTATCGTACCATCTGTTGGTGAATCAAAAGCACCGGGTAGCCCTGTTGCAGGTAAGGCTAACGTTTTGGTATTCCCTGACCTTGATGCAGGAAATATTGGTTATAAGTTAGTTCAAAGATTGGCAAAAGCTGAGGCATATGGTCCTGTTACTCAAGGTATTGCAATGCCGATTAACGATTTGTCAAGAGGTTGCAGTGCTGATGATATAGTTGGTGTTGTTGCAATAACTTGTGTTCAGGCACAGCAATAATATTTAAGAAAGGAAGTAAATAATATGAAAATATTGGTTATTAATGCGGGAAGCTCTTCTCTTAAATATCAGTTGATAGATATGGAAACAGAAGAAGTTTTAGCAAAAGGTCTTTGCGAAAGAATAGGAATTGGTGGCTCAAAGCTTAACCATACCCCTTTGGGCAAAGATAAGGTTGTTATTGAAAAGGAAATGAAAGACCATTCAGATGCTATTCAGATGGTTTTAGAGGCTCTCACGGATGCAGAATATGGCGTGATTTCAAGCATGGACGAGATTTCAGCAGTTGGACACAGAGTTGTTCATGGTGGCGAGTTCTTCAGTAAGTCAGTTATCATTGATGATAACGTTAAAAAGGCTATTGACCAGTGTACACCACTTGCACCTCTTCATAACCCACCAAACCTTATTGGTATTGAAGCTTGCGAAAAGGCTATGCCAAATGTTCCACAGGCAGGTGTTTTTGATACTGCTTTCCATCAGACAATGCCAAAAGAAGCATATATGTATGCACTTCCTTATGATTTATATGAAAAGTATAAAATAAGAAGATATGGATTCCACGGAACATCTCATAAATATGTTGCAACTGAGGCTGCAAAGATGCTTGGCAAATCTGCAGATGAATTAAAAATGATTTCTTGTCATCTTGGCAATGGTTCAAGCATAACAGCAGTTAAGGAAGGAAAATCTGTTGATACTTCAATGGGCTTCACACCTCTTGCTGGTGTTGTTATGGGTACCCGTTCAGGTGATATTGACCCTGCTATTGTTAAGTTTGTTGCCGAACAGGAAAATAAAACACTTGCAGAGGTTGACAATATTTTAAACAAAGAATCAGGTGTTCTTGGCATTTCAGGAATAAGCAGTGACTTCAGAGACTTAGAAGCTGCAGCTGCCGAAGGAAATGAAAGGGCACAGTTGGCTTTGGATATGTTTGTATATAGTGTTAGAAAATATGTTGGAAACTATATGGCAAACATGGGCGGTGTTGATGCTATCATTTTCACTGCAGGAATAGGCGAAAATACCCCAATGATGAGAGCGGACATCTTAAAAGATATGGAAGCTTTTGGAATTAAGATTGATGATGCCAAGAATAAACAGGCAATCAGAGGCGCTCAACTGGATATTGCGACTGCAGATTCTAAGGTTAGAGTTTTGGTTATCCCAACTAATGAAGAACTTATGATTGCAAAGGAAACCAAGGAACTTTTGCAGTAAGAATATTAAAACGGGCGAGCAGAAGAAATTCCGCTGCCCGTTTTTGTTTTTATTTGATAGGTTTTACGAGGAGGAACTCAAGATGGAAGATATGTTTTTTGCTGATTATGAGAGACTTGCTGATGAGGACTTGGCTGAACTTTCTGCAGGTGGCGATAAAAAGGCAACAGAATATATTTTAACGAGATATAAAAATTTAGTCAGGTCAAAGGCTAGAATGTATTTTTTGGTTGGTGCAGACAGAGAAGATATTATTCAAGAAGGAATGATTGGACTCTTTAAGGCAATACGTGATTTTGACAGAACAAAGCTGGCATCATTTAAAGGCTTTGCTGAGTTATGTGTGAAGCGCCAAATAATAACGGCAGTTAAAACTGCAACAAGACAAAAACACATGCCGCTGAATACATATGTTTCTTTGAGTACTCCACGCTATGATGATGAATTCGAAGGAATGCCCGATGAACTTATTCCTGAACTTCTGGAGCTTGACCCCGAGAGACTTTTTATTAAAAAAGAAAATGCTGAGTTTTTGGATGGCAAAATGGATGAGGTTTTAAGTGAGTTGGAGAAAAAAGTGTTAGCAATGTATTTAGAAGGAAGGTCCTATCAAGAAATTGCACAAAAACTTTCACGCTCTCCAAAATCTATAGATAATGCACTCCAAAGAGTTAAGAAAAAAATGGAAAGATTTTCGGATTTATAAAGACAAAAATTACATTTGTCAAGAAAAATTTTTGCAACTTATGTAAACCTGAAAAGAACAATAAATGGTTTACATAATATTGGGTGTGGACAAAGATGTGCGTAAAATAAGTTATTCACAGACTTATACACGTTATCCACAGATTAAGGTCAAAAAACTATAAAAAGGACCTCAAAATCCTGCAAAATGGCGTAAACAATGGGTTTTAAAAAATGAAAGGATTTAGAGAGATTGGTTTACAATAATATTTTTCCCATAATAGGAAATATTGTTATAAAAATTAATAGATTTATATATTTTTAGCATGAGGATTGGTGCATATGAAAATGAGAATATCAACGCCGATTGAACGGAATATAATAGAAAAACTGAAGTGCGGTGACCGTGTTTTGATAAGTGGTGTAATATATACGGCAAGAGACGCCGCACATAAGAGAATGATTGAAACAATTGAAAAAGGCGAAAACCTACCATTTGATATCGAGAACAGCGTTATATATTATGCGGGACCAACACCTGCAAAACCGGGAAGAATAATTGGGTCTTGCGGGCCAACAACAAGTTGTCGTATGGATGCATATGCGCCAAAATTAATTGAGTTAGGACTTGCGGGGATGATTGGCAAGGGAGAGCGCAACGATGCTGTTGTTGAAGCAATGAAAAAATATAAGAGTGTGTATTTTGGTGCAGTTGGAGGTGCCGGTGCATTAATCGCTGAAAGTGTTGTTTTGGTAGAGGAAATAGCATATAATGATTTAGGAACAGAATCTGTGAAAAAGTTGGTTGTCAAGGATTTTCCTGTTATCGTTGCTATTGATTGTGAAGGGAACAGTTTATATAAAAGAGACTGATTGCATAAAATTTAATAAAGCCCTTGCAAAAAACAAAAAAATAGGATATACTATTACGGTAAAGATTTTGAAAGTGAGGTTATTAGATATGCAGAAAATAACAAAAGATACAATAATTATGGATGTTCTTCGTCTTGATCCTGAGACTGCACCATTTTTTCTTGAAATAGGTATGCATTGTTTGGGTTGCCCATCGGCAAGTGGTGAGAGCATAGAACAAGCTTGTATGGTTCATGGCACAGATGCTGATGCATTGGTTGCTAAAATAAATGCATTTCTTGAAGCAAAGGGCGAGTAATCGTTTGAAGCAGAGGTAGACAGAGCAATAAAAGAGAAAATCGGATAAAGCCTCCTGAGGTATAGCAGTGAAGCGGGTTAATGCCCGAAGGTCTGGGATATGGAAGGAAGGCTTTGTTTTATATATGAGGGAAAGAATTTTCAAAAAGCTATTGTAAGCATTGATAATCTATGATAAAATGATTAATAGGTTTAGCAAACAGAGAATATGGAGGTAGATTAATGTTTTTGCTTGAAATTCTGAAAAGTTGCATTCTGGGTATTGTTGAAGGAATTACTGAGTGGTTGCCGATAAGTTCAACAGGTCACCTTATTTTGTTTGATGAATTTATCAAAATGAGTATGTCAAAAGAGTTTATGGAAGTTTTCAATGTTGTGATACAGCTTGGCGCGATTATGGCTGTTGTTGTTCTTTATTTCAATAAACTCAATCCATTTTCACTGAAAAAAAGTGAAACCGAGCGCAAAGAAACTATAAAGTTGTGGTTTAAAGTGCTGATTGGAGTGTTGCCTGCGGCTATTATAGGATTGCTTTTTGATGACTTTTTAGATGAAAAATTTTATAATTTCCAGACAGTTGCGATTACTTTGATTATATATGGTGTAATATTTATTTTAATTGAAAATCTGAATAAGGACAAATTACCAAGAATAAATAACCTTGATTCGCTTTCATATAAAACGGCGTTATATATTGGGGCCTTTCAGGTGCTTGCATTGATTCCGGGAACATCAAGGTCGGGTGCAACAATAATCGGCGGAATGCTTCTTGGTGCTTCAAGAGAAATTGCCGCAGAATATACTTTCTTCCTTGCAATACCTGTTATGCTTGGTGCAAGTTTATTAAAACTGGTTAAATTTGGTTTTGCGTTCAGCGGCATGGAAATAATTATTTTATTGACAGGAGTTATTGTTTCATTTATTGTTTCAATTCTTGCAATAAAGTTTTTAATGAGTTACATAAAAAAGCATGATTTCAAGTTTTTTGGTTGGTATAGAATTATATTGGGAATTGTCGTAATTTGCTATTTCATTCTTTCGAAATAAAGGAGTTATATATGGCTGAGAACAAGAGAAAAACGGCAGGAAGACCAAAGTCTTCTAAAAAGAATACAAATAATACAAAAAATAAAGGTTCAAAGGTGCAAGTCGGAGAGCCAATAACAAAAACAAAAAAGTTGAGCGCAGAGATAAAGGGAATAATCATAATCGCGCTGGGACTTTTTGTTATGCTTTCTTTTTTTGATGTTACCGGAATTGTCGGCAGTATTTTCAAAGATATTGTCATGGGACTTTTCGGTGGAGCGGCAACAATATTTTCTATATTTATAATATGCACAGGAATAAATATATTTTTAGAAAAAAAGCGGAAAGCTTTGGGATATAAGATTTGGGTTCTTTTTGCATTGATGTTGGTTACATCGGTTGTTTGGTCGCTTTGGTTTGGAAACACGGAATGGGAATATCCGGATTTTAAAAATGCAATTATGTCCATGTATGCATATGGAATTGATGGTGGCGGAGGTGGAGTGCTTGGAACTCTAATCTGCATTGCTTTGGTTAAGTTTTTGGGGGTTGTTGGCACAACATTGGTATCTGTGGCATTAGCTCTTATTCTGCTTATCATATTAACGGAAGTTTCTTTTGAAAAAATATTCAGAAAAATAAGTCTCTATATCAAGGAAAGCAAAGAAAAATTGGCAGAAGATTTAGATGACGATGTATCTATGGATATTGAAGAAGAGGTTAATGAGAAAAAGGAAAACAAGAAAAAGAAGAATAAAAAGGAAAAAGATGTGTCTCACATACCTCCGATTGATGTAACAAATTATTCTGACAGAACGCCTAACAGTGATTATTTTGATATATATTTTCAAGGAGGAGAGTTGGAGGCAATTTCAAAAGACGCTGGCGGAAATAATAACCATAAGCCTCCAAAGTTTGTTTTTGAAGATGAACCCTCCGAGGAAACACAAGCAATAATTGATGCTGTAAATGCGGCGCACGAAGCAAAAAATGGTGGTTTGGCGTTTGAAATTGCAGATATACATACGGGAATATTGACGGAGCTTCCGGATGAGGAAGGAAAATTCAAGGAAAAAGATGCAGAATTTGAGCCGCCGAGTTTAACACAAATGCAGGAAATGGTTGACCCAATGACTCAAGCTGCAATTGATGCGGGAGCTCCGCTTGATGAGGCAGTTGCTGCAGGAAAGCGTGTGAGCCGTCAGGAAGCTGAGCAGGCGGCAAACAGCATAAATATGATTGCTAAAGAAAATATAAAATCAACAAGAATTATTAACTATAAAATGCCGTCAGTTTCCTTGCTTTCGAAACCTAAGGCACAAGCTAAAAGCAGAGCAGAATTAAAAAAAGAGCTTGAAGATAAAGCAAATAGACTTTTGGAAACGCTTGCAAGTTTTAAGGTTGATGCAAGAATAATAAATATAACACAAGGCCCAACAGTTACTCGTTTTGAATTGCAACCTGGTTTTGGAATAAAGGTTTCAAAAATAACAAATCTTGCAGATGATATCGCATTGAGCCTTGCAGCATCGGGTGTGCGTATTGAAGCGCCAATTCCGGGAAAATCTGCAATAGGCATTGAAATACCAAATGAAACGCCAAGCCCTGTGCCGATTCGCGAGGTTATTGATACCGATAAATTCCGTGATTTTAAATCAAAAACAGCTTTTGCGTTAGGTAAAGATATTGGTGGCAACAGTGTTATTGCAGATATAGCACAATTTCCGCACGTTCTGATTGCGGGAGCGACGGGTTCTGGTAAAAGTGTATGCATAAATTCACTTATAACCAGCATACTCTATAAGGCAAGACCGGACGAAGTCAAGATGATAATGATTGACCCTAAAATGGTTGAACTTGGAGTTTATAACGGCATACCGCATCTTCTTATTCCGGTTGTAACAGACCCAAGACATGCAGCGGGAGCGCTTAATTGGGCTGTTGCAGAGATGAAAAACAGATATCAATTACTTAAGGATAACAAGGTAAGAAATATTCAAGGGTTCAATAATTTAATGGAGGAAAACAAAACTCCTGAAGAAAAATTGCCTGAGATAGTGATAATAATTGACGAGCTTGCAGATTTGATGATGGCTGCAAAAAATGAGGTTGAGGATGCGATAAACAGCCTTGCGGCACTTGCTAGAGCGGCAGGAATGTATCTGGTTATTGCCACGCAGAGACCTTCGGTTGATGTTGTTACGGGTGTTATTAAGGCAAATGTCCCGTCGAGAATTTCTTTTGCGGTTTCCTCACAAGTGGATAGCCGCACAATACTTGATTCAATTGGTGCAGAAAAATTACTCGGCAAGGGTGATATGCTTTATTCGCCGAGAGGTGCAATCAAACCAATACGAATTCAGGGCAATTTCCTTTCTGATGCTGAAATTGAGAATATTATAAGTTTCATAAAAAATCAATATGAAGCGGAATATGATGAATCGATTCTCGAACACATAGAACGTGAGCAAGAAATGAAGGCAGAAAGTGATGAGGATGATTCTCATATGCGAGGAGGAGAAAGAGACGAGCTTTTTGTTAAGGCGGCAGAATTGGCTTTGGAATCAGGACAAGCTTCAGTTGCAATGCTCCAGAGAAGATTTAAGGTTGGATATCAGCGTGCAGCAAGGATAATTGACCAGATGGAAGAATATAGAGTTATAGGTCCATATGAAGGAACAAAACCAAGGCAAGTTTTGATTACTCGAGCTGAACTTAATGAAATGATGATGAATAATTCTGATTAATATAGGTAAAAATGTAGTCAAAATGGATGGTTTTGGTGTGCATATGCCTCAAAACAGGGAATACTTTTTTGTGCAAAATCACGAATTTGAAGAAAAACGCAGAAAAGTATGGAAATTTACAAAATAATGTAGTAAAATATATCTAGCTTATAAAAATACACGCAAAATATTTTTAGAAAAGGAGTTTTAAAAATGAATAAACAAGAATTGATTTCAGCTATAGCTGAAAAGGCTGGACTTTCAAAGAAAGATTCAGAAGCAGCTTTGAACGCATTTGTTGCAACAGTTGAGGCAGCACTCGTTAAGGGTGACAAGGTTCAACTCGTTGGTTTCGGCGGTTTCGAAGTTAGAGAAAGAGCTGCAAGAACAGGCAGAAATCCTCAGACAGGTGCTGAGATGAAGATTGCTGCAGCTAAGGTTCCTGCTTTCAAAGCCGGCAAAGCTCTTAAAGATCTTATTAACAAATAATAAGCTTTAATGCTCTTAACGAAAAGAACGCTGAAATATGCGTTCTTTTTGCGTTATAAAGAAGAATTATAAGAGGAGAAAAAAGTGGAAAACTATTCATATAAAACCAGAGGTACTTGCTCAAGAGAGATTAATTTTGAGTTAGATGGCAATAAAGTGAAAAACGTCAAGTTTGTTTTTGGATGTCAAGGTAACACGAGTGGTATTGCGAAGCTTGTTGAAGGTATGGATATAGATGAAGTGATTTCAAGACTTAACGGCATTGATTGCAATGGAAGAGGAACATCTTGTCCGGACCAACTTGCAAAAGCTTTGATGGCGGCTAAACAAAATAAATAAATTTCAAATATCTAAAAAATTTTAAAAAAAATGTATATTTTACTTGACAAAACGGCAATAAATTGGTACAATGAAGTGATTTGTATTGTAGGGGAAGTATGTTTAAATGCATATTTTGCTATATAAATAACAAAGGTGACAAAATGGAACGAATAAAAAATGAAAAGCATGTAGTTGGTCTTAAACAGTCTAAAAAGGCAATTGAGGCCGGAAATGCAGAACTTGTTTTTATAGCAAGTGATGCTGATGAGCATGTGATTTTTCCGCTTGAAGAGCTTTGTGGAAAAATGAAAACACAGGTTATTTATGTTAATAGCATGAAGGAACTTGCAAAAGCTGCTCATGTTGAAGTGCCAACTGCTGTTGTAACTATTGTTAAAAATGCTTAGGCGTTTTTATATAGAGCTATTAGCTCGCTAAAATAATATATAGGAGGTGAAAATAATTGCCAACATTTAACCAGTTAGTTAAGAACGGCAGACAAACTGCTGAAAAGAAGTCAACTGCACCTGCTTTGCTTAAGGGTTTCAACACAATCAAGAAAAGACCAATAGACCAGGATTCTCCGCAAAAGAGAGGCGTTTGTACTTCTGTTAGAACAATGACTCCTAAAAAGCCTAATTCAGCGCTTAGAAAGGTTGCCAGAGTTCGTCTTACAAATGGTATCGAGGTTTCAGCCTACATCCCAGGTATCGGTCACAACTTGCAGGAGCATAGCGTTGTGTTGATCCGTGGTGGTAGAGTTAAGGACCTTCCTGGTGTTCGTTATCATATTATCCGTGGTACGCTTGATACACAAGGTGTTCAGAAACGTAACCAGTCGAGGTCTAAATACGGTGCTAAGAGGCCTAAAGAAGCTAAGTAAGGCAAAAATTATTTAAGAAAGTTTTGATAGTGCGTATTACTATTTTTATATATACCTAAGCGGGTAATAGTTAATACAGCGCTAGCAGTATCCTGAAGGGTATTGAGTACCTTGTGGATATATTAACCACAAAGAATGGAGGGGAAGATAAGTGCCAAGAAAAGGACATATTGCACGTCGTGACGTGTTGCCGGATCCTATGTATAACAGTAAAACTGTTACTCGTCTTATAAACAACATCATGCTTGACGGTAAAAAAGGTGTTGCTCAAGCTATCGTTTATGGTGCGTTTGACATCATAAAGGAAAAAACAGGCAAAGACCCTGTTGAGGTGTTTGAGGAAGCAATGAATGCCGTTATGCCAGTTTTAGAGGTTAAAGCAAGACGTGTCGGAGGTGCTAACTATCAGGTTCCGATTGAAGTTAGAGCTGAAAGACGCGAAACATTAGGCCTCAGATGGATTACTCTTTATGCAAGACAGAGAAACGAAAGAACAATGGCTGAAAGACTTGCAAACGAGCTCATGGATGCGACAAACAGCACAGGCGGTGCATTCAAGAAGAAAGAAGACACTCACAAAATGGCTGAAGCTAATAAGGCTTTTGCACATTTCCGTTGGTAATTTTACTTTGGAATTCACTTCGTCTTTGGTGGATTTGTTCTTGGATTCACCAAAAGTGAAGCAAATTTCTTGTAGAAAAATTTACGAAATATACTTTGCGGCTTGCCGCGATAAATTGACCAAGGCGAAATTCGTCTTGATGAAAGGAGAAAATTAATGGGTAGAGCGTTCTCACTACAAAATACGAGAAATATCGGTATCATGGCTCACATCGATGCCGGTAAGACTACTACAACCGAGAGAATTCTGTATTATACAGGTATTAACCATAAACTCGGTGAAACTCATGAGGGTGCTGCAACCATGGACTGGATGGCTCAGGAGCAGGAGCGTGGTATAACAATTACTTCTGCTGCAACAACTTGTTTCTGGCAGCCTGCTGGTGGTCCATATGCCGGTGTTAAGCACAGAATTAACATCATAGATACTCCGGGACACGTTGACTTCACTGTTGAGGTTCAAAGATCTCTTCGTGTTCTTGATGGTTCTGTTACAGTTATGTGTGCTAAGGGCGGCGTTGAGCCACAGTCTGAAACCGTTTGGCGTCAGGCAGACGAATATAAAGTTCCGCGTATGATTTACGTTAATAAAATGGATATCATGGGCGCAGATTTTTATAACGTTGTTAACATGGTTCATGAAAGATTGCATGCTCCTGGTGTTCCGATTCAGCTCCCAATCGGTGCTGAGGACACATTTGTTGGTATCATTGACTTGATGACTATGACTGCTGAGATTTATGAAGATGAGCTCGGTGAGAAATATCACAAGGAAGATGTTCCTGCAGATATGAAGGACAAGGCAGAAGAATATCGTCAACAGATGGTTGAAGCTATTTGTGAAACAGATGAAGAACTTTTAGAGAAGTTCTTAGAAGGCGAAGAAATCTCTGTTAATGAACTCAAAAAGGCTTTGAGAAAAGCAACAATAAACAATGATATAGTGCCAATTCTTTGCGGTACGTCATATAGAAACAAAGGCGTTCAGATGCTGCTTGATGCAGTTATCGAATATATGCCTGCACCAACTGATGTTGATAACATCAAGGGTGTTAACCCTGATACAGGAGAAGAAGATGAAAGACCATCATCAGATGATGCTCCGTTTGCAGCTCTTGCATTTAAGATTGCAACAGACCCATTTGTTGGTAAGATTTGTTTCTTCCGTGTTTATTCAGGTTCTTTAGCAAAGGGTTCATATGTTCTTAACTCTTGCAAAAATAAGCGTGAACGTATGGGAAGAATTCTTCAGATGCACGCAAACCACAGAGAAGACCTTGATGTTGTTTATTCAGGTGATATCGCAGCTGCGGTTGGTCTCCAGAACACAACAACAGGTGAAACACTTTGTGATGAAAAGCATCCAATAATTTTGGAATCAATGGTATTCCCGGAACCAGTTATCCGTGTTGCTATCGAGCCAAAGACTAAGGCAGGACAAGAAAAGATGGGTATCGCTCTTCAGAAACTTGCTGAAGAAGACCCAACATTCAAGACTTATACTGATGAAGAAACAGGCCAGACCATTATCGCAGGTAT
>JAZNGL010000008.1:0-12121 GCA_045576435.1 Clostridia bacterium | reverse complement strand
AATGCGGTGTCAAACTTCGATGCCCCTTATAGGGGTTAAGCCTGTAATAGCCCCTTCTAGGGGCAGTGCATACCACTAGTTTACTAGTGGTTATGATTTTATCTTTCATCTATTGGGGTATATTCCAATCTTTTAACAACGCTCTTATATGCTGGACGAATTATTTTTCCGCCTGTGAGAACCTCTTCAATTCGATGAGCACACCAACCAACAATTCTTGCCATAGCAAATATAGGAGTATATAATTCTTCAGGAAGTTTAAGCATTTGATAGATAAAGCCGGAATAAAAGTCAACGTTTGCGGGCATTGGAGCGGTTATGCCCTTTAAATCTGCAAAAACCTTTGGTGCCAATCTCTCAATTAAGTCATAAAGCTCAAATTCCTTTTCTCTGCCCAGATCTTTTGAAAGATTTCTGGCGCATTCTTTCAAAACAACTGCACGAGGGTCAGATATTGTATATATGGCATGACCAATACCATAAATCAATCCGGTTCCATCCCCTGCTTCTTTGCGAACAATTTTACAAAGATAGTCATAAACCTCATTTTCGTCATCCCAATTTTTAACGGATTTTTCAATTTCCGCCATTTGAGATAGAGTTTTCTGATTGGCGCCACCATGGCGAGGGCCTTTAAGCGAACCAATAGCTGCTGCAACAGCGGAGTAAGTATCGGTATTACTTGAAGATAAAACTCTTATTGTGAATGCTGAGTTATTACCACCACCGTGTTCTGCATGGAGCATAAGCGCCAAGTCCAGAACTTCAGCTTCGGTTTTTGTATATTTATGGTCAGGTCTTATCATATATAAGAAGTTTTCTGCAATTGAAAGCTCGGGGTTAGGGTTATGAAGAACAAGGCTCTTGCCATCGTAATAGTGGCGTTTCGCTGCATAAGCATAAGCAATCATTGTTGGAAAACGCGCAATCAATTCAAGACTTTGTCTGAACAGACTATCTGTGCTGATGTCGTCAGGGTCCTGTGGGTCATATGAATAAAGAGCCAAAACAGAACGCGCCAACTTATTCATTATATTATTACTTGGCGCTTTTAAAATCATGTCTTCGGTGAAGTTTTCAGGAAGATTACGCAGTGAAGCAAGACGCTTTGAAAAATCGGCCAGTTGTTCTTTTGTGGGCAAGAAGCCAAAGATAAGAAGAAAAGCGACTTCTTCAAAGCCATACCTTTTGTCCTTGCTGCAATCTTCAATAATATCGTTAATGCTTATACCTCTATATCTGAGTGTTCCGACAATAGGTGCTTTTGAGCCTTCATCAATGACATAGCCGTGAACCTCTCCAATTGCAGTAAGACCAACGAGAACACCAGTTCCATCGGCATTACGCAAACCGCGTTTAACGTTATATTCGCTGTAATAATGTCTTGGGAAACTACTTATGGTCTTGTGTTGTTCGAGTATAAGCTGTATATAATCATTAAATTCGTTAGTCATAAAAATCTCCTTTCGGGTGTCACAAACAATTTACAATTAACCCGGGGGCCACTGTAAATTTCTTCCGGCGAGCAGGTGAAAATGTAAGTGCTGAACAGTTTGACCGCCGTCGTTACCGCAATTATTTACAATACGATATCCATTTTCTGCAAAGCCCAAATCCTTTGCAATTTTTTTTGCGATTATAAAAATCTTGGCAACAACATCTGCGTTCTCTTCACAAAGACTGTTTGCAGAGGGAATATGTTGTTTTGGGATTATAATAATATGGTGTGGAGCCTGCGGCTCGATATCATTAAAAGCCAGAATATCGGCATCCTCATATACTTTTTGAGATGGAATATCGCCATTAATAATTTTACAAAAAATGCAATCTGACATTTTACCTTCCTCCTAAATTATAATAATGTTTTAACAAGAGATAAGGCTTCGCTAATCTTTTCTGCATCTTTTCCGCCGGCTTGTGCTGAATCGGGCTTACCGCCACCTCCGCCACCGGTGATTTTAGCGACCTCGCGGATAATATTTCCGGCATGGGCGCCAAGCTTGATAGCCTCAGGCGTTGCCATGGAAATAAGATTAACTTTTCCGTTAGCAGCTGATGCAAGGACAATAACTGCGCAATCAAGTTTTTGCTTAAGATTATCACCTGCATTACGCAAAGCGTTCATATCTAAACCATCATCAAGTCTGTGAGCAATAACTTTAATTCCGTTAACAACCTCTGCTTCATTAACAAGGGTTCCAATTGAACTGTTTGCCATGCGGTCTTTTAAGCTTTCAAGCTCGCGCTTCAAGCCTTTATTTTCTTCAACAAGAGCAGAAACCTTTTTCTCAACCTCTGCAGGATTTGCTTTAACAATTTCTGATATGTTTGATATAACAAGCTCGCTATCGGCAAGTTGTTTTAAAACTCCAAAACCGGTGACACCTTCAATACGTCTCACACCGGCAGCAACACCGCTTTCTGAAACAATCTTTAAAAGACCGATGTTTCCAGTGTTATCAACGTGACAACCGCCACAGAACTCTGTGCTGAAGTCACCCATCTTAACAACACGAACAGTTTCGCCGTATTTCTCACCGAATAAAGCAGTTGCGCCCATTTTCCTAGCTTCTTCAATGTTAAGAACAAGAGTTTCAACAGGAATTGCGCTTAAAATATGTTCATTAACTATTTTTTCAACATTTGCGATTTCGTCAGATGTCATCGCTGAGAAGTGAGAGAAGTCAAAACGAACTCTATCTTCTGAAACAAATGAGCCTGCTTGCGCAACATGGCTTCCGAGAACGTTTTTAAGAGCTGCTTGCAATAAATGTGCAGAAGAGTGATTTCTTTTTATTGCGGCTCTGCGAACAGAGTCAATTTTTGCAACAACGGCATCATTAACTGAAACTTTTCCGCTCTCAACCATGCCGATATGCAAAAATTTACCGTTTTGTTTTTTTGTATCGGTTATTTTTATGCTGCAGTCAGCTGAAGAAATAACACCAACGTCTCCAACCTGACCGCCGCTTTCTGCATAGAACGAAGTCTTATCCAGAATAATGGTAACAGAATCTCCTGCATTTGCAGAATTTGCTAACACACCATTTACTGCAATTGCAACAACGTTTCCGGCAACTTCGTCTTTAGAATATCCTTCAAAAACAGTTTCAGTTTTAATTGTCGCAAAGATATCTTCATCCCAGCCGGCGTCTTCCATATCGCCTCTGGCTTTTCTTGCTTTATTTTTTTGCTCGTCCATGAGAGCAACAAAGCCATCCTCATCAACAGTCATACCAACTTCTTCAGCGATTTCACGGGTGAGGTCAATCGGGAAACCAAAGGTATCATAAAGCATGAAAACATTTTCGCCACTTAAAATATTTTTGCCATCATTTTTTGTAGCAGTTATATAATCGTTCAAGATAACAAGACCTTGGTCAATCGTTTTTAAAAAGCGTTCTTCTTCAACCTTGATTACCTTTTCAATATAATCAAATTTTTCATTGAGCTCAGGATATGCAGAAGCAGATTCCTCAACAACAGTTTTTGCAATACGATAGAGGAACGGTTCTTTTATACCAAGCAAACGACCATGGCGGGCAGCACGTCTTAAAAGACGTCTCAAAACATAGCCACGACCTTCGTTGTCAGGAAGAACGCCGTCAGAAACAAGGAAAACAGTGCTCCTGATGTGGTCTGTTATAACACGAAGAGAAATATCAGTTTTGTTATCTTCGCCATATTTGACATTTGCAGTTTTTGCAACATGGTTAAGAACCTTTTTAATTGTGTCAACCTCAAATAAAGAGGTCACTCCCTGCATTATGCAAGCGATACGTTCAAGACCCATACCGGTATCGATGTTTGGATGCTCTAATCTGTTATAGTTTCCATTTTCATCCTTATCAAATTGTGTGAAAACTAAGTTCCAAAATTCAACAAAGCGGTCACAATCACAGCCAACGGCACAATCAGGGCTACCGCAACCAAACGACTCACCTCTGTCAAAATATATCTCGGAGCAAGGTCCACAAGGGCCTGTTCCAATTTCCCAGAAGTTATCTTCTTTGCCGAGATAGACAATTCGGTCAGGGTTCACGCCAACAAGCTTTGTCCATATTTCAACAGCTTCTGAATCTTCTTCATACACACTGACCCAAAGTCTGTCTTCAGGGATTTCAAGAACTTTAGTAATAAATTCCCAAGCCCAACCAGTGACTTCTTTTTTGAAATAATCTCCAAAAGAAAAGTTTCCAAGCATTTCAAAAAAAGTACCATGACGAGCAGTTTTTCCAACACGCTCAATATCAGGAGTTCTAATACATTTCTGGCAAGTTGTAACTCTTTTTCTTGGTGGAATTTCTTTGCCTGTGAAATATGGCTTTAAGGGCGCCATTCCTGCATTTATTAGCAAAAGGCTAGGGTCGTTCTGCGGAACAAGCGGAAATGACGGAAGCCTCAGATGTTCCTTTGTTTCAAAAAAGGAAAGATATTTTTCTCTTATTTCATTTAATCCTAATTTTTGCATTTCGTAAACCTCACTTTAGACGTTTTCATCTTTATAGTATCTTTACATTATATCAAGTTGTGCGCCAATAGTCAATAGAAAAGACTAATAACAATATAGCTAAGAAACAATATTGTTTATATCTTCTTTTATAGACAAAAGCAAAGCATCGGCGGCTTTTTCACTATTTGCACAAAGCAGGCAATATAGTTTGATTTTTGGCTCTGTTCCAGATGGACGAACAACAAAGATATTGTCATCCTCAAGCTCAAAATAAAGCACATTTGATACAGGAAGCTCAATTTTATCTGTTTTGCCATCTTTGAGACAAGTGCGAAGAGATGACTGATAGTCACGAATAGCTAACACCTTTTTCCCCGCGAGAATAGTTGGGGGATTTTTTCTCAAAGCTTCCATTATGTTTTTGATTTTGTCAAGCCCTTCAATGCCCTCCATTGTAACAGAAACAACGTTTTCTTTATAAAAACCGTATTTTTCATAGATTTTTTGGAGTTGGTCATAAAGGGAAAGGCCTTTTTCGTGATAGAAGAGAGCCATTTCGGCAATCAGCATACTTGCAACAACTGCATCTTTATCTCTTGCATAGGTGCCGGCGAGATATCCGTAGCTTTCTTCAAAGCCAAAAACATATTGACCCTTTTTACTTTCTTCAGCTTCTTTTATTTTTTCACCAATAAATTTAAAGCCTGTGAGAACCTCTTTCATTTCAATCCCATAGAAAGCACAAATTTTTTGAACGATGTTCGTGGTAACAATAGTTTTAACAACAAAACCATCGGCAGGAAGAGTGCCAAGCTCTTTTCTCATGCTTAAAATATATTCTGTGAGAAGAATTCCGGTTTGATTACCTGTGAGACACACATATTCACCACTTTGATTTTTCACGATGATACCGCAACGATCTGCATCGGGGTCTGTTCCAATAATCAAATCAGCATTATTTTTCTTTGCAAGCTCTATCGCGAGAGTGAAGCCCTCTTTGTTTTCCGGATTAGGAGACTCAACTGTTGGGAAGTCTCCGTCGGGAAGCTCTTGTTCTTTAACAACAAAAACGTTTTTAAAACCAACCCTATTTAGAATTTTTCTGACAGGCTTATTGCCTGAGCCGTGGAAAGGAGTATAAACGAATTTAAGGTTTTCGCCCTTTTCCTGAATTAATTTTGGATTGATACATTGTTTCTGAACACAATCGAGATATGCATCTTCAACCTCGTCACCCATTATTTCAATCAATCCATTTTTTAATCCGTCTTCAAAAGAACAGATTTTAACATCTTTAAAAATATCTGTTTTTCTGATTTCTTCGAGAACGATTGCGGCAAGAGCGGGATTAAGCTGAGCGCCATCATTTCCATATACTTTAAAGCCGTTATATTTTGCCGGATTATGACTTGCAGTTACGGCAATTCCGGCGGTTGCTTTTTTATGGCGGATCGAAAATGAAAGCTCCGGAACCGGCTTGAGCTCGCTAAAAATAAATGCCTTTATTCCATTTGCGGCTAAAACGCAAGCGGCAGTTTTTGCAAATTCGTCAGACTTATGTCTGCTGTCATAGGCTATGGTAACAGATAAAGAAGAGCCGGACGGATTAGTTTTTATGAGTTGGTTTGCAAGACCTTGGGTTGCTTGTGCAACAACATATTTGTTCATTCGGTTAGTTCCCAAGCCAATAATGCCTCTGAGCCCTGCTGTTCCAAATTCCAGTGGTTGATAAAAGCGCTCTTCAATTTCAGAAATATTATTCTTTATGCTTTCTAATTCCGCTTTTTCTGTCTGGTCAACGTTGTTGAACCAATGTTCATATTCTTTTAAATAATTCACAACAACACCTCTTTCAAGTATATATAAATATATAAGTTGTAAATATTAAATTTATTCATTGTTAAAAAGTTTTTGTTCAAGGTTAGATAACGATTTAGCAAGGAAATATCCTAAAATCCCGCAGGAAATAATTTCTCCTATTCCAACAGTAAGTGCAAAATATAGCAAAGACCCTTCAAAATTATAAGCATATGAAAGAATAAAGGGAATTATGAGCGTGTTTGATAGAATTGGCGGAAGAATTGCAAACTTAGGATAGTTTCGTAGCAGACGCGTAAAGATGGCGCCAATTAGAGTTGCCAGACTACCAAAAACAACGTCAAGAAATATGCTTCCTGTTAAAATATTAGAAAGTATACAACCAATAAAAAGGCCGGGAACAGCGGAAGGCATAAAAATTGGCAAAACCATTAATGCCTCTGAAAGCCTGATTTGGATAACTCCGCTTGCAAGACCTATACTGTTTGAGATAAGTGTTAAAATAACATATAAAGTGGCAATAAGTGCCCCTTGAACACAAAAAACAATTCTACTGTTTTTTCTCATATTAAATTCTCCTTAGTTTTGATTTTGCCGAATTAACGACAAGTGAGGATGGTTTCGAACTCACTTTTTAAATTTATTTCTGTCCCTTTCCGCTTTGAATAGCAAAAGAAATCTTCAAGAGAAGTCCTTGAGGTAAAAACTTGCTTAAAAATAAACCTAATTTTATTTTTAAGCCAGGGACTATTATCATTTTTCGTTTAAACATTTTTTTAACGGCATAATGTGCAACTGCAGAACTTTCAAGACCATTCAGGGCAAAAGTAACGCCTGCGGTTTTGTTAAACTCTGTGTTAACAGGTCCGGGGCAAAGGGCACCAACATATATGTCGCGCTTCTTTTTGCGAAGTTCCTCGTTTATTGCTGTGGTCAACCGCAAAACATATGCTTTTGTTGAATAATAAGTTGCCATTAAAGGACCCGGCAAAAAAGCGGCAGAAGAGGCAACATTTAAAATATAACCGCTGTTTCTTTTTTTGAAATCAGCAAGAAACAGTTTGGTCAGGATGTGGACTGCTTTAATGTTTAAATCAATCATGTTAAGCTCGGCATCTATTGGAATTTCTTCGAAATAACCAAAGGTGCCAAACCCGGCATTGTTAATTAAAATGTCAATATTTTCGTTTTCTAAGAGTTTATAAAGCTTCAAACAGTTTTCGGCATCCGATAAATCCATAGAAATTATATTGGGAGCATCATTAAGTTCCTGTTTTAAAACGTTAAGTTTTTCCTGATTTCTTGCAACAAGAAAAAGGTCAATATTCATTGAGTGAAGAATTTTTGCTATATCTCTCCCGATTCCGGTGCTTGCACCGGTTATAAGTGCTTTCATGAGCGCTTACCTCTTTTTTTAAGCTTAATAAAAATAAAAATTGCACAAATAACAAGTAGTGTTATTATTATGGCAGTTGAAAACATTTCTATGTAAATAAGGCTTTCTGCCCAGGCTTCACCACAAAGAAAACCGATTACAGAAAAAAGGGTATTCCAGATAACGCTACCTAAAAAAGTTAAACAAATAAAAGGAACAAGCTTCATGCCAGAGATGCCTGCCGGAATAGAAATTAAGCTACGAACAACAGGGATACAACGACAAATGAGCACAGCTTTATATTTATAACGAACAAACCAAGCATCTGCTTTTTCTATATGTTCAGGTTTAAGCTGCAAGAATTTTCCGAAACGACTCGCACATAATTTTTTAATTCGTTCCTTTTTCAATATTCGACCCAAGGAATATAAAGTAATTGCTCCAAGTAAAGAGCCGAGAGTTGAAGAAAGAACAACTCCGGGGATGTTTAAGTTTGAATAGGTTGTTAAAAATCCGCCAAAAACAAGTATCAGCTCTGATGGAATTGGCGGAAAAATATTTTCCGCAAAAATCAGAAAGAGAATACCCGAGTAACCAAAGGTGTTTATTGCGGTTATTAAAAAATCTTCCATAATTTCCTCCGCAAAAAGCTAAAACATATTGAAAATATGAGATAAAAGGGCTCAAAAGACCCTTTATCTCATTGATTTTTGGTGTTTTAGTTTTTTATAAGACAAAATAAAGTTTATATATAAATCCAATATATATTTTAACATAAAATTTTATATTTATCAAGAAAAATTTAAGATAGTCTACTTTTTACAAACTTCTCCATACGGGCAATATGAACAAGGATCGAAGCCTGAAATATTAAGAGGCTTGATTTCAATATTACCACTAATAATTTTTTCGGCAGAGCTTGTTGCTTTTTCCTTGGCTTTTTGAAGGCGGGAATCAAACTCAAGCTTTGTTAAATAGGATTTTGCATCGTGGGTAACATAGTGAATGGCATCTTTATTGTTAAAATCAGCTTCCAGCCCTGTGACTATTTCGGGAATATCAAGGACAATACCATTAATTTTTATTTTATCAAAAAGTTCTCGTTCAAGCGCGTCTTTGTCAGGAGTTTCATCAAGTTTAAGAATTGGATCGGTCATGTGCATATAAAACATTGCTGCAGGATGCAAATCATCAGAATTTTCACAAATTGCAGTTGCATACAGCAGTGGTTGAAAGCTCACTCCTGCATCAGCGAGTTCAGGATTTAAGGTTTTTTCAGAGGATTTATAGTCAAAAACACTTATATATTTTTCCCCGTTTACGTCCATTTCGTCTATTCTATCAATGAAACCCTCTAAAAAAGCTGAACCCGAAGAAAGCTGCAGTTTATATGGTGGCAGAACACCATTTCTGCCAAAGCTTATTTCAAAGTCTTTAGGCTTAAAACTGCTTTGCGCATAAAAGTTTATCAGTTTCCATGCAGTGGCAGTGGCAATGCTCTTTATTCGCATAGTTATATATTTATAATGCCATGAAGAAGAATAAAGATTATTATTTTCAGCAGATGCATGTTTTTCAACCAAAGAGTTAATTTCCGAAAGACAACTTTCGTGGCTTATTTTAGAAAAGTCAGTGTCGTTTGATGATTTTTCTTTAAAATAATCACAAAGAACAGCATGCAGAACAGTTCCCATGTCGGCGGCTTTAAATCCGCTTAAAAGGCGTTCCTTTGCCAGCAAACCATATCTCATAAAGAATGAAAAAGCACAAGCGTTATATTTTTCGAGCTTTGAAACACTTAATATGAGAGGTGTTCCATAGAGTTTTTCTGCTGTTATAAGACTGATTTCATCGTCTTCATCACGACTTAAGTTTATGTTATAAAGATTTTTCAGACGTTTAGAATATTCGGGCGAGTCAAGGAAATAGGAGTAAGCTTGTTTCCAAGAGTCTGGAAGTGCCTGAATGTTCCAATTATTTTCAAAAAGCTTTGAAACCAATGTTTCAAAAATGTTTTGTTTTCCTTCAAATTCTTTTTTGCCAAACTTTAGGTCAGGAAAAATTTTATTCTTAATTTTAAAAATCATTTCGGCGGCAACCAAGGGTTTTCCGTCTCTGTCGCTGATTGGCGAGAATAAATATAGATGTTCTTTTGCTGTTGCAAAAATGGAATAAATTAAAAATTGGTCTTCTTTTTGACGGGAATATTCATCGGGTGCAAGCTCTAATCCGATTTTTGCAAGAGAAACTCGTTCCGAATCAGAAATAAGGCCTTCGCTCATACGGCTTTGCGGGAAAACGTTGTCGCAAACGCCAAGAACGATGACAATTTTATTTCCTGTGCTTCTGAAATGATTGGCTTCGCTTATAATAACCTTATCTTGTGTTTGGGGTGTCATTCCCACGCTCAGTTCGGCACAGACAGAGGAGAACAATTCATAAAAATCAACAAAGGTTGCCTGGTCCTTGCCTAAACAATCAGACAATTGACAATTCACAGAAACAAGACTGTTCCAAACCAAACGAAGTTGTTCAGCAAGCTCAGGATGAGTAGAGGATGAAAAGTTTTTAATATTGTTATCAACGGCTTCAGGCATATTGATGTTTTTAAGCCATAAAAACAATCCGTTGCAAATGTCTTTAATGGTTTTTCTGCCAACAAACATTTCTGAAAAATCTAAAATCGGGAAGATGATGTCTTGACGTATTTGATTTATAATATCAATATCAAAGCTGTTGTCAGGATTATATTGCCATGGCTCACGAGAATTCCAGAGCTTGTGACTGATACCTGTTGCAAGGATATAGTTTTCAAAGACATCAACATCTTCTCTTGAACAAGCAAAATAGCCCGACCGCAATATATTCATAACGCGCTCATAAGAAAAACCAAAAGCAAGGATTTCAAGAACGGCTAAAATTGCGCGGATTAGAGGACTTTCGGTCAAAGGAATTTTTTTATCCAAGAAATATTTTATCCCAAACTTTTCAAATAAAGGTGGAATAATTCGCTCATAGTTATCCAGACTGCCTGTGAGGATTAAAAAGTCATTTAAAGATTTATTTTCTGTTCGACAAAGCCGATTTATTAACATGGCGCATTCAGACACCTCGTTATAAATATTGTCGGGTCGGTGGATGTGAACAGATTTTGGATTTCCATGAGAAGGGGCAGGGTTAGGCAAAAAAAAGTTGTTTTTGAGATGATTTATTTCCTCATTAGAGACTTCTGCCTGGTTGTCTTTATAAAAAAACGGAGTTTTAGTCTGTATATCAAGTTGCTTTGCAATTCTGCATAGTTTATTATACGTATTAATTTGCGAACAAAAGATACTTGATGAATCAGAGAGGGTATCGGTGCATAAGGAAACACAAACATCGGCTTTTTTCATAATTTGCGAAAGTACATCATATTCAACAGGAGTGAAGCTCCTGAAAAAATCTATGTAAAATATGCCTGAAATAAAGTCGCAGTGAGGAATTTTATCAACAATTAAACTAAGATTATCTTCTGCATTGGAATAGCCGCTTTCAATCAAAGCATCAAAATGCCGATAAATAGCGGTTAAATCCAAGAGTTTTGTTTTTAGCCGGGAGTCATCAACTTTGTCGGCAAAAGCAAGCAAGGATGTGTGCGAAACACCGTAACGCTTAAATTCCGATATAACGGTTGACACAAGCTTGGCAAAACCGTGTTGTTTAGTGTTTGAACTAAGAAAAGTCAACTCCTTTTTGGCGTTGTTGATAGCCTTTCTTGTTAACATATATTTGCCGGCGTTATCAATATATTTTATTTTTAAAGGACCTTTTCGCGCAAAAATCATATTGCAAAGGCGGGAAAATGTTAAAATCTGAATTTTATTCTGCGCAGAAAGTCCCAAACGGTCAAGCATTTCACGTTCAGAATACATAGAATATTGCTCGGGAACAAGAATAAAAACAGTTTTTCCTTGTTCGGCATCAAGCTTTGCGCGTCTATATATTTCTTCGCTTTTTCCACAAGCGTCTGCGCCACAAATAAATTCAAGCATTTTCAAACCACCTTTCCTTAAAATTTATAATATTATTGTAACATGATATATAAATTATTGCAATATATTTCTTGGTGCATCAATGGGTTTGTCGTAGTTTCTGTTCCTGAAAAAAGGGTTATTAAAAAAGAAAAGCAAAAAATAAAAAAGGGGCATAATGACAGTCCGTGGTAAAACAGTATAGGTGTTGACGGTCTGTCATAGGGTTGCAGAGAGTTAAGCACAACACATTTATCGTGTGGTGTGCTTTTTCTCATTTATGGGGTAAAACGTCACACAATAGGGGGTAAAAAATGCCCTGCTTTAGCTGTTTTCAAAGCCCGAGACTGACAAGGTAATGTTTTTATATTCAAAACCTCAAAAATGGGGTTCTATCGTTCCAGAAAACCTAAAATTGAACATTTTTTGAAAAAGGGGATTTAAGTCCGTTTTTCGACTTAAATC
>JAZNGL010000007.1:0-2879 GCA_045576435.1 Clostridia bacterium | reverse complement strand
TGAACTCTTTCACTGAATTTTGAAATTATATACGCAAGCGTATATCCAAACACAAGACATATTGCAACCGTAATTAATCCAAGCTTTAATGATTTCAAAAAAACATTCAAATAGATGGGTTCTGCAAATCTTATAAAGTTTTTAAATGTAAATTGTATGTTGAGCAAGGAATTACCGCTATTTGTCATGGCATATAAAAATATCATAAAAATTGGAATAACAATAATGAGAAAAGACCAAACAAGATATGGCTTTACCAATTCTTTGAAATATTTCATCCAATATCCCTCCCCATTAAAATTTAAACCATCTTCCACATAACGTGAATATCTTCTGCCCCAAAGGTTAATCCCACCTCAAGTCCAACCTCATGATAATCGGTTGTATGTATCATATAGCTGCGATATTTGGTGTCAACCATTATTTCATAATGAACACCCTTAAATACAATGCTAGATACAACACCTCTGAGTTTTGCAGCATCAGGTGCAACAATATCAATATCTTCAGGTCTTAAAACAACCTCAACATCCTCATTATCTTTAAAACCTTTATCAACGCATTCAAACTGAAAATCATCAAAAGCAACCAAGCAATCTTTTATCATGATTCCTTCTATTATATTGGATTCTCCGATAAATTTTGCAACGAACCGATTTTCAGGCTCATTATAAATATCCGTTGGTGCGCCAATCTGCTGAATATATCCATCATTCATAACAACAACAGTATCAGACATAGAAAGCGCTTCTTCCTGGTCATGCGTCACATATATAAAGGTTATTCCGACTTCCTTTTGAATTTTTTTAAGTTCCGTCTGCATTTCCTTTCTGAGTTTCGCGTCAAGTGCACCAAGCGGCTCATCAAGCAGCAAAACCTTTGGTTCATTAATTAATGCCCTTGCAATCGCAACACGTTGCTGTTGACCACCCGAAAGAGATGTTACGTCACGCTTTTCAAAGCCTAAAAGCCCAACAAGCTCAAGCATTTTGCTAACCTTCTGGTTAATAACTGTTTTCTCAGTCTTTTTTATATTCAACCCAAACGCAATATTATCAAAAACATTTAAATGTGGAAACAATGCATATTTCTGAAAAACCGTGTTGACTTCTCTTTTATACGGTGGTAATTTTGAAATTTCAATATCATTAAACAAAAGTTCTCCACCATCAGGCTCGTCAAATCCCGCAATGATTCTAAGTGTCGTCGTCTTTCCACAGCCCGAAGGACCAAGCAAGGTTAAAAATTCATTTTCCTTAATTTTTAAGTTTATACCTTTTAAGACCTGCTGGTCATCAAAAGTTTTTGTAATATTTTTAAGTTCAATTAAAGTATTCATAGCATATTTCCCCTCTATTTTAAAAAAATGGCGGTGTCGAAATCCAAATAAGACTACACGGTTCTTTAGTGTTATTTTCTATGTGATAGTTTTCATTACAATATAAATAAAATGTTTCTCCTGCACTCAATCTATGTTTTTCTTTTCCATATATTAAATCAGCCTTGCCCTCTAAAATATAACCAAAATCCTCGCCTTCATGAGGTTCAATTTCTTGTGACCTACCACTTGGTTTTATTGTTATTTTAATGGGTTCCATGGCATTTTTTTGAGCATTGGGAACAATATAACTTATTATATAATCAGCTTGCTCATTTTCAAAATAATCTTCGGTTTTATAAACAATTGACCCCTCTTTATCATCTGCAAAAAAATCCTTAAGTGATGAACCCAGAACCTCTAATATATCCTCCAGTGTTGATATTGATGGTGAACAGTTATTATTTTCAAGTTGAGACAAAAATCCTTTCGATAACTCACTCCTGTTTGCAACATCCTCCAAAGTCAGTCCATTCTTCACTCTTATCCTCTTTAACTTCTTCCCTATATCCATTTGGCTTCACCTCTGAATTTTAGAAATACAAAACTTTTAATTTAATATCATTAAACAAATGATATTATACATAATATTTAAGAATTAATCAAGTACTTTCTACAATTTTTTTTATTTTTTTGCATTTTTATTTTATAATTAATTTATATTGATAAACACGCTTGCCAAATTAATCAGTAAGCGTGTTTATCGTTACACAAAAAACGCTAACTTTTAGTTAGCGTTCTTTTATCAAATTTATATTGCTTTATTCTTTTTTGCTCTTGGATGAGCACTTTTATAAACATCCTTTATACGTTTTTTTAGAACCTGTGTGTAAACCTGAGTTGATGAAATATCAGTATGTCCCAACATTTCTTGGATTGATTTTAAGTCCGCTCCATTTTCAAGCAAGTGTGTCGCAAACGAATGTCTGAGGGTTTGAGGCGTTATAGTTTTTTCAATATTTGCCTGAAGTGCATATTGCTTAATCAATTTCCAAAATCCCTGTCTAGACATTTTTGTTCCACTGCAATTAACAAACAAATTGTCAATATCGTCATTCTTTATCATTTGCGGTCTTGCATTATCTATGTATTCTTTCACGGCTTTTCTTGCAAGTGAATAAATCGGGATAACTCTCAGTTTTTCACTACTATTGCAATTAACATAGCCGATATTCATATCAACATCTGTAATTTTTAGTTCAATCATTTCTGTGACACGAATTCCTGTCGCATATAAAAGTTCCAACATTGCCTTGTCACGTTTTCCTTTTAAATCATTTGTATTGGGTTGGTTGAGCAATGCATCAACTTCCTCATTTGACAATATTTCAGGAAGTCTTTTCTCAATTTTAAAAGAATGTAACTGAGCCGTGGGGTCAGCTGAAATTTCACCTTCATTCTGAAGAAAATGATAAAAAGAACGTACAGACGCCAAATTTCTTGAAACAGTTGCTGCAGATTTCCCCTTCTTTTGAAGCTGCATTAAATAGTCAAGCACATT
>JAZNGL010000006.1:0-8752 GCA_045576435.1 Clostridia bacterium | reverse complement strand
GTTAGAAATAGCATAATAGGAAAAGTTTTATTTTCCCCATTTTCTTTGCTTGACCATATCCGTGAAAAATACTATGAAAAGATTAACGAAAAGAAAGAAAATAGCATTATCATTAGAACCTGCAAATATTTTCTTCATAATCTGCTGGCGATAAATCTTAGGTTTATTGGCGTTTTTATTACAACGATAGCGATTATTGATTTCATTTTGGCACTATTTTCAGGCGATGGAATTGTTGTTGACTTAGTAGTTTTGTTAATTGGCATAATCATGTGTTTTTTCAATTACAACATAATTGATTGGATGAAGGGGTCACTCCTCATTAACCTTATTGAAAAATGTTTTGGAACAAGGTTTTCCTTTAATTTTTATTATATAACGAAATGCGGAACAAAAGAGAGTGTTTATTCTGCAATCTTCTTTGGAATACTGACAGGAGCGATATGTGGATTGACGTCTCCACTTCTTGCTGCAATATTTGCGCTTGGCCTGTGGTTTGTTTTTATGGTTTTTTACAAGGTGGAATTTGGCGTTTTTGCAACAATTTTCCTTGCGCCGATTATTCCGACAATGGCGGTTGTTGGGCTTTCTCTTTTGTGCCTTTTATCACTTGTCATAAGATCGATTAACTCAAAAAATTTTGAATGGCACTTTGAAGGCGTTGGCTTGATTATTTTGATTATGTTAGTGGTTTATCTTGCTTCGTCATTAACGTCTTTTGCTGCATTTAAGAGTATTCAGATATGGGCAGTTTATTTTGCCTTTATGATTTTTTATTTTGTTATCATAAACACAGTAAAAACGAAAAAAATGTTGTTTGATTTATTGATAGTCTTTGCGATATCAGGCTTGTTTGTTTGTTTATATGGCATTTTGCAATATGTTTTTGGCTGGAATGTAAAACAAGCGTGGATGGACGAGGAAATGTTTGAAGACATAAAGATGCGAATATATTCAACGCTTGAAAACCCTAATGTTTTAGGCGAATATATTCTTTTGGTGTTACCTGTTTGCGTGAGTTTAATTTGGACAAAGGAAAAGGCTCTGAGTAAATTGGTTTATATAGGAGTTGCTTTAATAATGGCATTAGCACTTGTTTTAACATTTTCACGTGGATGTTGGATTGGAATTATTTGTGCTGCAGCTGTTTTTGTAACCTTTGTTGCGGGAAAACTCTGGGGGCTTGCGCTTTTAGCACTGCCGTTTGTTCCGATGCTTGTGCCTGAGAGCATTATTAATCGTTTCACAAGCATTGGCGACATGAAGGATTCATCAACTTCCTACAGAGTTTATATATGGATGGGAACGCTTCTCATGCTTAAAGATTTTTGGTTGACGGGAGTTGGCCCCGGAACCGAGGCGTTCACACAGGTTTATCCATTTTATTCATATAATTCAATTGTTGCACCTCATGCGCATAATATGTTTTTGCAACTGATGGTAGAGTCGGGAATAATTGGAATAGTGACGTTCTTAACGCTTATGTTTGTATTTTTCAAAAAGCTTGTTGTTGGATTTCAACATGCGGGGAAAGGTAGCGAGCTTGCAGTTATGATTGTGGGGATTGCGGCTTCGGTTATTGGATTCTTAATTCAGGGCATGTTTGATAATTGTTTCTATAACTATAGAGTTTTCATGATTTTCTGGTCTGTGATAGCTATTGGAATAGCAACAATTAATGTTGCCCGTTGTGAAGCGGAAAAAAGGGAGGTTTGCACAAATGATTAAAGTTTTGCAGGTTTCGTCTGACACCAACATAGGAGGTGCTGGGAAATGCATTTTGACCTATTTGAAGTATTGTGATAAAAGTCGTTTTGATGTTGCGGTTGTGTTGCCTAAAAACAGTCTTTTAAAACCATCTGTTGAAGAATTGGGATTTCGTGTGTTTGAGATATCTGCGATGGCAGATAAGTCTTTAGATTTCAAGGCTATTGGCAAGTTAATTTCTGTTTTCAAAGAGTTCTGTCCTGATGTTGTGCATGCACATGCAAGCATGGCGGCGAGAATTGCGGCAAGAATATATGGTGCAAAAATTGTATATACACGACACAGTGTTTTTCCACCGGCTGAAAAACTCACTAAAGGAATCGGAAAGGCGCTTTGCGGTATTGTAAATAACTCAACAGCAGATAGAATAATTGCGGTGGCTGAGGCAGCAAAGCAAAACATTACGGATATTGGTGTTGATGAGAAAAAAATTGAAGTTATATTGAATGGCGTTGAACCACTTGTGCCATATTCAGAGGAGCAACTAAAAGAAACAAAAAAAGAATTGAAAATCCCTGATGGGTGGAAAAGTGCTGCAATTGTTGCAAGGCTTAATACTGTTAAAGGACATAAATATTTTGTTGAAGCAGCCCGAATTATTAAAGAAGAGGGAATTAATGCCAAATTTTTCATTGCAGGCACGGGTGATGAGGCAGAAAACATCAGGAAACAAATTATTGAGAATAAATTAGAAGAAAATGTCGTGATGCTTGGATTTTTAAATGATGTCGCCCTGCTTATGAACGCCATGGATGTTCAGGTGAATTGTTCATTTGGAACAGAGGCAACAAGTTTGTCCTTGCTTGAAGGTATGAGTCTTGGAAAGCCCGCGGTTGTTTCAGATTTTGGCGGAAATCCGGGGGTTATACAAAGCGGTGTTAATGGATATATTTTCCCAACACATGATGCAAAGGCTCTTGCTGAATATCTGAAAACATTATTCTGCGATGAAAAAGTTTATGCAGAAATGAGCAAAAATAGCAAAGAGGTATTTGAAAGCAAATTCACAGCTCAAAAATATGCGCAAAACATAGAAAAGGTTTATCTTAGTTTTGGAGGAGGTAAAACAAATGGAAAAACCAAAATTTAACTTTATTGATGGATTAATTATATTCGTGCTCGTGTTGGTGATTGCGGCAGGCAGTTATTTGATTTTTGCACGTCAGAATCAAACCTCAACAAATAGCAACGGGGTGTCGGTTGCAGAATATAAGGTGCAACTTACTCAGGTTGAGCCTAAGGTTGGCGAACTGTTTGAGGATGCTTTAGAAAATGGTGAAAAAGTATTGGTAACCGAGAAGGAAAAAATAGAGGCAACTCTTATGGATGTTCTTATTGAACCGGCAAGGGAATTACTGACAGATAATATTAGAAAAGAAGAAAGGTGGGCTGAATTTCCGGACCTATGTGATGTAACAGTTACTTTGCGTTCAGAAGTTTCGGAAAATGACACGCAAATTAATGCCGGCACAACGCCACTTCGTGTTGGTGAACGACTGGCGGTAAAGGGAAGAGGCTTCGCAGGACAAGGATTTATTATTGGCTTGGACATTGTTGATTGAATTGATATTCGTTTTTAATAAGAATTTGTGCCAAGAAGAAAGAAAGGAACGGAGTTTTATGTTTATAAATAAAGAAGGAAAAATGTTTGGCAAAATAAGCATCATAGATTTAGTTATTATTTTTGTTCTGATTATTGCAGGCTTTGGAATTTATTCAAGATACATCAGTCCTAAAGAAAACATTGCAACAACGATGCAGGAAATTGAATATACCGTGAAAATAAAGGATGTGCGAATAGGAACGGTTGAAGCACTCAAAAAGAAAGGCGTTATTTATAACGACGAGACAAAAGACTTTATGGGTGAGATTATAGATGTTAAAGAGACCCAAGCAATGAAAAATATTGAACTTTATGATGGAACTATCAAGAATGTGGAAGTGCCGGAAAAGTTTGATGTTTTAATAACCGTTAAGATGGACGGAAAAGTGAACTCTTCGGGATATTATACTTCCGGAAATCAAACGCTCACAGTTGGTTCTAAGCATACATTCACATCAAAATATCTTAAAGCCGAAGGCGAGGTAACAAGTATACGGGAAGTCAAATAAAAATCTGCAGATCATGAAGGGGATTCTATGCTTAGACGATTTTTAGGTTATTATAAACCATATATAGGGATAATTATAATAGATTTAATATGTGCATTGCTCACAACGGTGTGCGAGCTTGTTTTTCCTCTTATAGTGAGACACATAACAGATGTTGCAATTTCAGGGGCACATGCCGTTTTGATTTCAACTGTTATTAGGTTGGGAGCAATTTATCTGTTTTTAAGAGTGGTTGACACTTGTGCACATTACTATATGGCAAACATGGGACATGTTATGGGCGCAATGCTTGAGACTGATATGCGAAGAGATATGTTCAATCACTTGCAAAAATTATCCTTTAAATATTATGATAACACTAAAATTGGCCAGATAATGTCCAGAATGACCAATGACTTGTTTGATATAACAGAGTTTTCGCATCATTGTCCGGAGGAATTTTTCATAGCATTTGTGAAAATCACGGGGGCATTTATTATCCTGAGCAAAATAAATATTCTTTTAACCGTGCTGATTTTTGTTTTGCTTCCGTTAATGATGATTTCTTCAATAGCGTTCAGCAAAAAGATGAAATCGGCATTCAAAAAACAACGCCAGAAAATTGGTGAGCTTAATGCCGATATTGAGGATAACCTTTTGGGTATTCGCGTTGTAAAAAGTTTTGCGAATGAAGATATTGAGAGAAAGAAATTTGAAGAAGGCAATAAAGAGTTTTTTAGGACTAAGAAAAATACATATAAATATATGGGACTATTCCAATCAGGAACACGCTTTTTTGATGGCGTTATGTTTATTGCGGTAATAGTAATAGGCTCGTTTTTCATGGTGCGGGATTTGATTACGCCTGCGGATTTGATTGCATATTTGCTTTATATACAAACGCTGATAAATTCAATCAGACGCATTGTTGAGTTTACGGAACAGTTCCAAAGAGGTATCACAGGCGTTGAGCGATTTATGGAAATAATAGATGAGCCTGTTGATATAGTAGATGAGCCAAATGCAACAGAACTTTTAACAGCGGTTGGGAAGATTGATTTTAAGGATGTTAAATTTAAGTATTCAGATAATGGCAGATGCGTGTTAAATAACATCAATATTTCAATTGAGGCAGGCGAAAACATAGCAATAGTTGGCCCGTCAGGTGGCGGAAAAACAACACTTTGCAACTTAATACCGAGATTTTACGATTTAGATAGCGGAGAAATTCTCATAGATGGTAAAAACATAAAAAATTTCACACTTAAATCACTCAGGAATAATATTGGAATGGTTCAGCAGGATGTTTATCTTTTTAGCGGAACGGTATATGAAAATATTATTTACGGAAAGCCTGAGGCTTCGCGTGATGAGGTGATTGAAGCGGCAGAGGCTGCTGGTGCGCATGAATTTATCTCCGAACTTAAAGATGGCTATGACACATATGTTGGTGAAAGAGGATTAAAACTATCCGGAGGACAAAAGCAAAGAATATCGATTGCACGACTTTTCCTTAAAAATCCGCCGATACTTATTCTTGATGAGGCAACCTCCGCACTTGACAATGAAAGTGAAATGCTTGTTCAGGAATCATTGAAGAAACTTTCAAAAGGCAGAACAACGCTTACCATAGCACACCGCCTGACCACCATAAAGAATGCGTCAAGGATTTTTGTTTTGACTACTAGTGGCATTGTTGAGGAAGGAACACATGCTGAACTTATAGAAAAAAATGGCGAATATGCTAAGCTTTATTCTATGTATAGTACGTTATAAGCAAAGCAGAAAAATAAAAAATTGTAAAAAGGACTTGACTTTATGACAAAAGTGTATTATAATGCAGAATTATAGTGATAAAATTAAATGCGAAGATGAGAAACAAGTAACCGTGTCTGGAACCTGGAGAGAGTTGCCGGGGGCTGCGAGGCAATGGGAACACCACGGTGAATACATTCTCGGAGCAGTGTACCGAAAGGAAACGAGTAGGCTACAACGGGAGTTCCCGTTACAGAACTAGAGTATGAAGTACTCAATAAGACCGTTGCCGTGAGGTGATGGTGAACTGAGGTGGTACCACGGGAAACAATCTCGTCCTCTAACGTTATTAACGAGGACGGGGTTTTTTTGTATTCTGTCCTAAAAAGGAAGGATGGTAAAAATGGTATTAAAAATTTCTTTATTGGTGGTTTTCTTTGCGGTTATGCTAGGTGTTGGCATTTATTGCAGAAAACGGGTAACTGATGTAAACGGCTTTGTGTTGGGAGGTCGTGCTGTTGGACCTTGGCTCACGGCTTTTGCATATGGAACATCGTATTTTTCAGCGGTTATTTTTGTGGGTTATGCAGGACAATTTGGCTGGAAATTCGGAATTGCTTCAACATGGATAGGAATAGGAAATGCAATTTTAGGTTCTTTGCTTGCATGGGTTGTTTTAGGACGTAGAACAAGACTAATGACACAAAAACTTTCAAGTGCAACCATGCCGCAGTTTTTTGGCAAGCGTTATCAGAGCAAATCGCTTAAAATAGCAGCGTCTGTTGTAATTTTTGTCTTTTTGATTCCATATACGGCATCGCTTTATAACGGACTTTCAAGATTATTTTCAATGGCTTTTCCAAGTATTGATTATTCTTTTTGTGTTATTTTAATGGCAATTTTAACAGGAATATATGTTATTGCGGGGGGATATATGGCAACCGCAATAAATGATTTTATTCAAGGCGTAATAATGCTTATTGGAATTTGTGCAGTTATTGCGGCTGTGCTTTCAAAAAACGGTGGATTCACCGGCTCGCTTGTAGCACTTGCAGAAGTATCTGATGAAACAGTGTCATCTGTTCCGGGAATTTTTGCTTCCTTCTTCGGCCCTGACCCGCTAGGCCTTTTAAGTGTTGTTATTCTCACTTCACTTGGTACATGGGGGCTACCACAGATGGTGCAAAAATTCTATGCAATAAAAAGCGAAAAGGCAATCAGCAAAGGTACCGTTATTTCAACAATATTTGCAGTTGTTGTTGCAGGTGGTTGTTATTTCCTTGGTGGCTTTGGAAGACTTTCGAACACGAATGTTGCTACAGAGGGCTTTGATGCAATTATCCCAAACATGATTAGCGGACTTCCTGATGTGTTGGTTGCAATAGTTATTATTCTTGTTTTATCGGCATCAATGTCAACGCTTTCATCCCTTGTTCTTGCATCATCTTCAACATTAACACTTGATTTTATAAAAGATGGTTTCTCAAGAAATATGAGTGAAAAGAAGCAAGTTTTAATAATGCGGATTTTAATTGTTGTTTTTGTTGTGATTTCGGCAATTATTGCAATTGTTCAATACAAAATGAATTTAACCTTTATAGCTCAGCTTATGGGAATATCTTGGGGAGCTCTTGCGGGAGCATTTCTTGCACCGTTCCTTTATGGCCTATATTGGAAGAAAGCAACTAAAGCATCAGTTTGGATATGCTTTATATTTGGTTCAGGAATAATGATTTTAAACATATTCTTTAAAGGAATGTTTCCTGAGATTTTAAAATCACCAATTAATTGCGGAGCATTTGCAATGCTTGTTGGTTTGATTATTGTTCCAATTATCAGCGTGTTCACAAAAAAACCAGACATGACAATGGTGGAAGAAATTTTTGATTGCTACAATGAAAAAAGAACAGTAAGTGCAAAAGAATCGTTGGGTGAATAGATAGAGGAGTGAAAAGCAAATGCCTATTACAGATATTTTAAAGAAAAATGCAGATTTTTATCCGGCAGATGTTAGTCTTATTGAAATAAATCCTAAAATAGAAGAACAAATAAGAACGACATGGCAGGAATATTCATTGATTGTCACAAATCCGCGTGAAGCATATAGAAAAGAAATTACGTGGAGTGAATTTAATAAAAAAGCAAATCGTTTTGCAAATCTTTTATTGACTCGTGGCATAAAAAAAGGCGATAAGGTAGCAATTCTTATGATGAATTGCATTGAATGGTTGCCGATTTATTTTGGAATACTCAAAGCGGGAGCGATGGCAGTTCCGCTTAATTATCGCTATACTGCAGATGAAATTAAGTATTGTCTTAATTTGGCAGATGCTGATGTGATTGTTTTTGGCCCTGAATTCACAGGAAGAATTGAGCAAATCTGTGCAAGAGTGAAAAATGTGAAGATATGGCTTTATGCAGGAGAAGAGTGTCCTTCTTTTGCAGAGAGCTATGATGAACTGGTTACATATTGCTCAAGTAAGGCGCCTGATATAAAGCTGACCGATGATGATGACGCTGCGATTTATTTTTCATCGGGAACAACAGGCTTTCCAAAGGCGATTATTCATAAGCATAGAAGCCTGATGCATGCGGCATTAACAGAACAAAATCACCATTCACAAACAAAGGACGATACATTCCTTTGTATTCCTCCGCTCTATCATACAGGTGCAAAAATGCATTGGTTCGGAAGCTTTTTGGTTGGTGGAAAGGCAGTGCTTTTAAAAGGCGTTAAGCCGGAATGGATTTTAAAAACTGCAGCTGAGGAAAAATGCTCGATTGTTTGGTTGCTTGTGCCGTGGGCGCAGGATATTCTTGATGCAATAGACCGTGGTGAAGTGGATATTAATGATTATGACTTGACAAAATGGCGACTTATGCATATTGGTGCGCAGCCGGTTCCGCCAAGTTTGATAAAGCGTTGGAAAAAGGTATTTCCAAACCATAGTTATGACACAAATTATGGTCTTTCGGAATCCATAGGCCCAGGTTGTGTGCATCTTGGTGTTGAAAATGAACATAAGGTTGGGGCTATTGGAAAAGCGGGCTTTGGCTGGCAGACCAAAATTGTTGATGAGAATAGAAATGAAGTAAAGCGTGGAGAAGTTGGTGAGCTTGCAGTTAAGGGCCCCGGCGT
>JAZNGL010000005.1:0-10537 GCA_045576435.1 Clostridia bacterium | reverse complement strand
TGCCATATAAATCACCGGAATATCCTACAATATTCGTTTCGATATTTACTTCTTGATCATCCACTGTCGGCTTTTTACCTATATTGGTTATGCCTCTGTAATTTTTACCGTTAATTTGTATTCGTGTTTCATAAACGCCCTCTGCAGGCAACATAATTTCCATCGGCAGCCTCATGTTAGCTGTGGGAAAGCCTAGTTCTCTTCCCAACGCTTTGCCCTTAACCACAGCGCCTTTTATTGAATATCTGCGTCCCATGATGAATGCCGCTTCCTTAACCTTTCCCTCAGAAATCAATCTTCTGACACGGCTGCTCGAAATTGTGCCGCAAAACGAAACACACGGCTGAACAAACACGTCTATTTTATGTTTTTTGCATTCAGTTTCAAGCTTCTCAATATTTCCTTCAGCACGAAATCCAAAGGTATAGTTAAACCCTGCAAAAACAGCTTGCGCGTTATACATATTCTTTAAATATTCTTTGACAAAATCCTTATAACTTATTTTCATGAAATCGTCTGTGAAATCTTCAACAACAACAATGTCAACGCCCGCCTTTTCAAGCAAGAACAAACGCTTTTCCAGAGAATTCACGCCTTTCTCATTTGCTACAGGCGTTCTAAACAATTGCACAATTGAAGAAAGTCTGTTTCCTTTTGCAAACTCAACTGTTTTTCTGATTATTGTCATATGTCCAACATGCAAAGCATCAAATGACCCCAACGCAACAGCGCTTTTGTTTTTTATATATTTAATTACTTCATTGCTACTTGTAACAATCATCAATCTGCACCGCCATAAAAGGTTCTTAAAACCACAAAACTTCCCATTTTTTGTTCGGCTATAGCCAAGAACAATCCCTGTTCATCAAAAACTCTATATTTTTCTCCCTCTTTTAAGCCCTCAACCGAAATTTTAATTCCGTTTTTAAGTCTTTTGGCATTCCTCTCTGCTAAAACTATCTTTTTAAACTCTGAAACTGCTTCATCCATAGGTATCATAAAATCAAATTTTGATTCCGACACCATTTTTTCTATTTCCTCAAGCGTAAACGCTGTTTCAATACTGAATTTTCCAGACTTTGTTCTTTCAAGCGCCGACATATATCCGCCACAACCAAGAGCCTTGCCTATATCATTGCAAAGCGTTCGTATGTACGTGCCTTTTGAACAAGAAACAAGCATGTCCACTATATTTTTTTCTAAATCAATATTTTTAATTTCAATACTGTTTATTGTAACACATCTTGCTTCACGTTTAATATTTTTCCCTTCACGTGCAAGCTCATAAAGTTTTTTTCCGTCAATTTTTATTGCAGAATACATTGGTGGAATCTGCATAATTTCACCAATAAATCCACCTATTACATTTTTTATTTCTTCTTCTGTTACATTAACTTCAAAGCTTTGAATAATTTCTCCGCTGGCATCCTGAGTATCCGTAAATGCCCCCAAGGTCAATTGTGCCATATAACACTTATCCTTTGCAGTTAAATATTCTGCAAGTTTTGTTGCCTTTCCTATGCACATTGGCAAAACGCCGGAAGCATCCGGGTCTAAAGTTCCGGTGTGCCCTATTTTTTTAATGCCAAGAATTTTTCGCAAACGATATACCACATCATGGGAAGTAATCCCCAAAGGTTTGTTCACATTTATTATCCCATTCATAATCAAAGCTCCCTATTTATTTCGTCAATCTCTTCAAAAGTTCATCAGTAACCGCTTTTTTAACTTCATCTAACGGCAAATTCAGAGTGAAACCGCTTGCCTTAACATGTCCGCCACCGCCAAATTTGACTGCAACTGCCGCAACATCAAAATCCGAATTTGACCTCAGGCTGACCTTATATTCATTTACTCCTCTTTGTCTTATATAAATTCCAACTTCAATACCCTCAACACATACAGGCAATGTTGTAAGACCATCTGCTTTCTTTTCATCCAGATCCATTCTCTTAAAATCCTCCTCAGAAAAAGCTAGCAGGGCTATTTTCCCATCTGCATATATTTCCAATCTCTCAATACCTGTTTTATATGCATTTAAATATTCAAAGCTCTTCGTATCAAAGAGTTTTTTTGAAAGTTCTGCAAAGTCTATACCCTTCTTCAAAAGTTCTGCCGCTGTCATCAAGGTCTTTGGCGTGGTCGAAGAATATTTGAAATTTCCTGTATCGCAAACAATAGCAACATATAAATTATTGGCAATATCACAAGTAATTTCCGCTCCCATTTCGCACAACAAATCAAAAATAATCTCGCCCGTGGCAGGTGCATCGGGCATAACAAGAGTTGAATCGGCAAATTTTTCATGAGTAACGTGATGGTCAATTGCCATTGTTTTACCGCCTTTAAAAAACTCTTTTAACTCCCCAAGTCTTTTTTCATCTGCACAATCAAGTGCTATTTTTAAATCACACTCTTCAATTGTCAAAGTTGATTTTTCTGTACCCGATAGCAACGAAAACTCTCTTGCTTCGCAGTCGCCATCTCTTAAAAAAACTTCAGCATGTTTCCCCATATTAACCAATGCCAATTTCAAGGCATAGGAACTGCCAAGAGCATCCCCATCCGGATGTTCATGATTTAAAATTGCTATTTTATTTGCCTTTTCAATATTCTTAATAATTTCCTTGAACATGCCGCACTACCTTTCTTTAAATTAAGAGAATTCCGCCTCATGCTTTTGCAGTGGCGGAATAATCTCTATTAAAAAATTATAAGTTTTTCAAGACCTCGTTTATGTGTGCTCCATATTCAATAGAATCATCAAGCACAAAGCTGAACTCTGGCGTTACTCTGAGATTTATTCGATGACCTATTTCTTTTCTTATAAATCCCGCTGCATTTTTGAGCGCATCGATAACGCCATTCTTTTCTGCATCGCTACCAAGCACACTGATAAAAGCCTTTGCAAACTTTAAATCCTTTGTCACTCTGACACCTATCACAGAAACCATTCCCGAAAGTCTTGGGTCCTTCATTTCATGAATTATGACACTTAGTTCCCGTTTTACTTCCTCCGAAATTCTATCTATTCTGTTATATGATGGCATAAATCACACAACCTTTCCATAACAACAACTATTGTGGCATAATTTGTTCCATAATATATGCCTCAATAACGTCGCCTTCCTTAATGTCATTAAACTTATCAATGCTTACACCACATTCATATCCACTCGCAACTTCCTTAACGTCATCTTTAAATCTCTTAAGCGAACCGAGTTCACCCTCATGAATAACGATTCCGTCACGAACAACACGAACAAGACTGTTTCGCTGCACTTTTCCGTCTGTAACATAGGCACCACCAATAGTTCCAACACCTGAAACCTTAAATGTTGTTCTGATTTCTATGTGACCTGTAACTGCTTCACGGAATTTTGGTGCAAGCATACCTTTCATAGCTGCTTCAATATCTTCGATTGCATCATAAATAACACGATAAAGACGAATATCAACATCCGAATCCTCCGCCGTTGTCACAGCTCCTGGTGTTGGGCGAACATTAAATCCAACAATGATCGCATTAGATGCGCTTGCAAGCATTACGTCAGATTCATTCACGGCGCCAACCGCACCATGAATAACATTAACGCGAACCTCTTCATTTGCAATTCGTTCAAGCGACTGGCGAACTGCCTCAACAGAGCCTTGAACATCCGCTTTAACAATCAAATTAAGGTCTTTCATCTTTCCTGCCTCAATCTGTTCAAAGAGATTTTCAAGAGAAATAGCCTGATTTGCCTTTTGAGCTTCTTGTTTCTGTTTGAACTTTCTTTTCTCAACAACATCGCGGGCTTTTCTCTCGTCCTCAACGGCATAGAACACATCTCCGCCTTCTGGAACCTCTGAAAGTCCAAGAATTTCAACAGGAATAGCAGGTCCTGCTTTTTTAATTTGCTTACCCTTATCATCAATCATGGCACGAACTCTACCAACTGCAGTTCCCGCAACAACAACATCACCTGTTTTAAGTGTTCCGTTCTGAACAAGAAGTGTTGCAACAGGGCCTCTGCCCTTATCAAGCTGCGCCTCAATAACAGTTCCTTTTGCAAGACGGTTAGGATTTGCCTTAAGCTCCTTCATTTCTGCAACAAGTAAAACCATATCAAGAAGAGTATCAATATTCTGTTTCTTTTTGGCAGAAACCTCAACACATATTGTGTCACCGCCCCATTCCTCAGGAACAAGGCCATGTTCTGTTAATTCCTGACGAACTCTATCCGGGTTTGCACTTTCTTTATCAATTTTGTTAATGGCAACAATGATTGCAACATTAGCAGCTTTAGCATGATTTATCGCCTCAATTGTCTGTGGCATAATTCCGTCATCAGCTGCAACAACAAGAATCGCAATATCTGTCACAAGTGCACCACGCGCTCTCATCGCTGTGAACGCTTCGTGTCCCGGGGTATCAAGGAATGTTATTTTCTTATCGTTAACACGAACTCTATATGCACCTATGTGCTGTGTTATTCCACCAAACTCGCCTTCTGTTACATTTGCATTTCGTATAGTGTCGAGCAATGATGTTTTACCATGGTCAACGTGTCCCATAACAACAACAACCGGTGAACGCGGAACCAATGATTCTTCTGAGTCTTCAACATCATTAAATAGTTTATCCTCTTCAGTTAAAATTATTTCATATTCAACTTTTCCGCCAAAATCTTCCACTATCAAAGATGCGGTATCAAAATCAAGACTTTCATTCACAGACGCCATAATTCCAAGCATCATGAGCTTTTTAATTATTTCTGTGCTAGGTTTTTCAAGGCGCTCTGCCAATTCTCCAACCGTTATCGCATCAGGCACCAGAATTATTGGAGCCTCCTGCTTCTTTTCCTTTTTAACAGGCTTATTAAGCTCCTTCTGGCTTGGTTGTTTTTCCTTAACCAACTTGCTCTTTTTGTTTCCTGCTTTAATTTTTTGCTTATTTGCCTCTTCATCCTTAACATTATCCGGAATCAAATCTTCAAGCTTTTCATTATCAAGTCTGTCGAGATCAACTGCATTAACACGAGTATCAACCACCCTTGTTTTTCGCGCAGGAATAACCTCCTCCACGACAACCTCTTCAGTCTTTGTTTCTTCAGAAACAACAGTTTCGTCTGTTGCTCTCTCTTTATCCGTCTTTGTCTCTTTATTCTTTGTTTCGGCAGTTTCAACAACTGTAAAAAGTGCAGAAAAATCCTCAACCTGATTTTTTTGAGTATAATATTCAAAAATAACATTCAACTCTTCTTCATCAAGAGCACTCATGTGGTTTTTCTCCGAAACATTATAGTCATGCAAAACCTTTACTATTTCTTTGCTTGGAATACCAAGCCCCTTTGAAATTTCATATGCCTTAACCTTTGTCATAACATTCTCCTTTCCGTCAGATATACATTTCTCAAAACATATTATAACATAGTTTCCATATCTTCTAATATATTCTTCATTCCGTCTGCCATATTAATATCCAAAACTGCGATAACTACAGCAAACTCTCTGCCTGTATATCTGCCCAACGTGTATCTGTCTCCATATTCAACAATTTTTGTTGAATAAAAATCACAACTGTTTTTAATTTTCTTTTTTGTGTTTTCTGATGCATCCTCCGATATAATAACCAAACATGCACCACGTTTTTTTATAAAATCTAATGCCTTTCCTTCACCAATCGCAAGTTTTCCTGCTCTTGCGGCAAGTCCAAGAAGTCGGTTGAACCGTTCATTTTGCATCATGTATCAACTCCTCAAGAGCTTTATATATGTTCCCATCAACCTTTCCCGAAAAGCTACGTTCAAGAGCACGACACTTTTCAGCCTTGTTTACACACTGTTCGTCCTTGCATATATATGCACCTCTGCCTTGAAGTTTGCTGCTATGATCAACGAAAAACGCATCATTCACTCTGACAATTCTAAAAAGCTGCTCTTTCAACTTCATTTTGCGACATACAGCACACATTCTTAATGAATCCATATCATGCCAACCTTTCTGTTGCCATATATTTGCGACTTTTATTCAGCATTATCAGGCTTTAAATCAATTTTCCAACCTGTAAGTCTTGCAGCAAGTCTTGCATTCTGACCTTCTTTTCCTATAGCAAGTGAAAGTTGGTCTGCCGGAACAACAACATTGCAAATTTTCTTTTCCTCATCAACAGAAATTGAAACAACCTGAGCCGGGCTAAGTGCCTGAGCTATATATTCTGCCGGGTCATCACTATAACGAATTATATCAATTTTCTCGCCTCTTAGCTCGTCAATAACAGCTTGAACTCTCATTCCTTTTGGTCCGATACATGTTCCAACCGGGTCAACATTAGGTGATGTTGAAGCAACAGCAATCTTGCTTCTTGAACCCGGTTCGCGAGTTAGTCCCTTAATTTCGATGGTGCCATTCTTAATTTCAGGAACTTCAAGTTCAAAAAGGCGTCTAACAAGTCCCGGATGCGAACGTGAAACCACAAGATGCACACCCTTAACTGAATTTGCAACTTCAACAACGAAAACCTTATATTTCTCACCGGCTTTATAGTTGTCATTCTTAACCTGTTCATTAGGCATAAGAACAGATTCTGTGTCACCAATTTCAAGCATTATATTTCTTCTGTCTATTTTTCTGACTGTTGCAGTCATTATATCATTTGCTCTGTCCGAAAACTTATCAAAAGCCTTTTCTCTTTCTGCTTCTCTGATTCTCTGCAGAACAACCTGTCTTGCAGTTTGAGCCGCAATTCTTCCGAACGCGTCAGGTGTTACCTCAGTCTCAAAAACAGCCCCTACTTCATATGCAGGATTCACTTTTTGAGCATCCTCAAGTGAAATCTCACACTCTCTGTCTTCAACAACTTCAACAACATTTTTGCGAGCATATACCTTTATTTCGCCGGTTTTCTCATCAATCAGCACCTTTGCATCCTGAACCGCTCCGAAATTCTTCTTATATGCGCTCAAAAGTGCACTGCTCAATGCATCAATGACAACATCTTTGCTTATACCCTTTTCTTTTTCAATCTCATCAAGTAACATAAATAATTCTGAACTCATTTTTTAAAATCATCTCCTAAATTTTGTAAAATATTAAAAATCAAAATGCAGCTTCACATAAGCCATTTCATTCTGATGCAAACAAATTTTTTCTTCGTTAACTAAAACTTCAACATCTCCATTATCCAAGTATCCTAGAAGCTCGCCGCTAATGATTTTGCTTCCGTTAAACGCCTTATAAAGCCCAATATCAATTGTCTTTCCCATATACTTTTTAAAGTGTTCTGCGGTTTTAAGCTTGCGCTCAATTCCGGGAGAGGAAACCTCAAGAATATAATTTTCTTTAATCAGGTTTGTTGAATCCAGGACACTGCTCAAACTTCGACTGATTACTTCACACTCATCAATAGAAATCCCGCACTCCTCTTTGTCAACAAAAACCCGAAGATATTTTTCTCCACCTTCTTTTACATATTCAACATCATAAACATAGCAACCGTTTTCTTCGGCAATGCTTGTTGCACCGTTAAATACACTCATCTCAATTTTTGAATATGCCATATACCCTCCATTATTAATGCAAAAGAGTGAGGCTTGCCTCACTCTTTTGCAATATTATTCTAAGCTATTTGCTATTATAACACACTTATTCATTTGTGTCAAGCATTTTGTTCAAATTCCAAAAAGTTTACTTTATGGTATATCCACCCTTAATCATCACTATGATATCTGATTGCGCTTTTATTCCTCTGCCATCACTAAGCGGCACAATCAACAAATGATTTGAAGGCATTGGCGTTTCATTTCCTAAATCAAAGCCCGCTGTTGTATCTGCAAGCCCACCTTTTTCAGTTGCAATAATGGTTGCCTGCCCCATGCGAAGTATTATTTCTGTTCCCGCAGAGCATATTATTTCTTTTCCATCTTTTGCTTCAACAACCTGAAAGCTTGAATTCGTTGAATTATTTTCGCCGCCTGTGATCTCTGCAATTTTTCCCTCAACATACTCTTTAATCGCAGGCATAACAGTGTTTTCAATATATGACTTTGTAATTAGCGGGTCATCACTTCCTCCTGGTTCTGCCAAAACGACTGTGAACAAACAAGCAATAGCCGCAACCATCGCGCCAATTCTAAATCTTAAGTTGTTTTTTTTCATTTTCCTCTGTCCTTTCTTCTGGCAAATCTTTTGCCTTTTTAATCATATAAGTCCGAAACTTATCTCTAGAGCCTCGTTCACCCTGGTCATCAATTCATCATCCAGATGTCCGATTTTTTCTTTAAGCCGTCTTTTATCTATTGTTCTGATCTGCTCAGCGAGCACAACCGAATCTTTCGATAGTCCATATTCATTTGCATCAAGTTCAATATGCGTTGGCATTTTCGCTTTGTTTATTTGCGACGTGATTGCCGTTGCAATAACCGTTGGGCTATATTTATTTCCAATATCGTTCTGGATAATAAGAACAGGCCTCACTCCGCCCTGCTCCGAACCGACCACCGGACTTAAATCAGCATAATAGATATCTCCTCTTTTAATCATCACAATTATTCACACTCCGTAAGTTTTTGTTCGCATAACGCAAGTGCTTTATTATCCGCCTCTATTGCGCTCTCTGCTAAACACAAATTGATACGGGACATCTCCAGATAGCCATTGGTCAGTTCAACTTCGATTGCTGTATTATGGCAAAAATCCATATGCTTTTTTTCTAAAGCTTTGCCCTTAGGCTCGCTTTTAACACATACATCTTCTTTCATAGCAATCCCCCATATCAATCCTTGACTTACATTAATTTTTCAATGTTCGTCACTATCATTATACGCAGTATGACTTGTCTTAGCTCATTTTAATACCAAATGGTAGTCGCTATGTATTTACAAATCATTTTCGCATAGCAAATAATTGTGATTCTTAATTTTTTCACCGGATTTAATATAAATGCGGGGGACTCTTCTTCCTATCATACAAACTATCTCATAATTGATTGTACCAAGCTTTTCAGCAATGCTATCTGCAGAAACATCTGCTGATATACCATTGCCAAACAGGATAACCTCGTCACCGACATTTATATTATTAACCTCTGTTACATCAATCATACATTGGTCCATGCAAATTCTTCCTATCTGATTAACTTTTTTTCCGCCAACAATCACTTCGGCTTTACCGGAAAGCAAGCGTGAATATCCATCAGCATAACCAACACCAAGCGTTGCAATTTTTTGACGCTTGTCCGTTTTATATGTTCCTCCATAGCTAACGCAAACATCGGAATCAACATCTTTAAGGTGCATTATTCTCGTTTTAAACGTCATTGCAGGAATTAACCCCAAGCCTTCAAAATCCACATGTTCTGACGGCTTTAACCCATACATTATAATTCCCGCTCTGACCATATCTAATTGCATCTCCGAAAATTTTGAAATTGCAGCACTGTTTGCAACGTGCCTAATCGGTATCCTTATATTATTTTCTAAAAGTTTTTCATTCAGGTCCATAAATCTTGCAAACTGCATTTTCGTATAGCTATCATCTTCACTATCCGACATAGCAAAATGAGTGAAAATTCCTTCAACTTCTATATTAGGCAAATCCCATATGTGTTTTATTGATTCAATGGTTTTTTTCCTGTCTATGATATTATCATCATAAACAAACCCAATTCTCGTCATTCCCGTATCAATTTTTATATGTATTTTAGCTGTTTTTTCAAGACTCACAGCTTTATCCGAAAGCGACTTTGCAAAATCCACATCGGCAACGCCCGCGATAATATCATTTTCGAGTATCTCTCCCGCAAGTGCCGCAGAAGTTTTTCCAAGAATTAATATTGGTAAATTAATGTTATGCCGTCTAAGCTGAATTGCCTCATCAACAAAGGCAACCGACAACATGTCCACTCCACTCTCCACTAATGTTCTTGCAATCTCAACCGCTCCATGACCATAAGCATTTGCTTTAACAACGCCCATGAGTTTGGTGTCAGGATTCAGATGTTCTTTTATCTTTTTTATGTTATGGGTTATGGAATCCAAATCAATTTCCGCCCATGCACGCTGTGTGTCTCTCATTTTTTCATCTCCTATATACTTGCTGCTTTTTCAATTAAAACAGTCTTCATCAATTTCGCAATTTATTTTAAATTCCTTATATTTCACTATTGTTGTTGGTTTCCCATCTATATCTAAAGTTTCAAGTTTTATAGGTAAAAATGTATCGCTGTCAAAACTTAGTTTTTGTATGAAACAGGTTTGTTCCCTTCCACCCGTGAAACGCATTAAATCCACAGTTTCGCCATCAAACCCACGTGAGGTTTCCGCCTTTGCTTCTTCACTTTTAAAATATTCCTTTAAAAAATCTATCAGGAAAATCGAACTGTTTTTCTTGAAAACATCAGCATCAAGCCGCTCTTTTTCACCAATTCCCGATTTTAATACGAGAGTATCATCTTTATAAACATATCCACTATTCTTAATCGCCTGAGGTGAAAGAAATACCATCGAATAACTATCAGGTGCGTTATAATTTTGTTTTGCCAGATATCTGTTTTCGG
>JAZNGL010000004.1:0-8304 GCA_045576435.1 Clostridia bacterium | reverse complement strand
ATTTCATCCGGGGTTTCATATTTTTCAAGCTTGTTTTCACTCTTCCACTTTTCTATTTTTTCATCTATATTCTCACTTTTTTGAAAAGAAAAACTAAGCGGTTCACCTTTTATTGGAAGCTCATCAAAATATTCTTCTCCGTTCTCATTAAATATTCTTATAAGTTCCAATATTGTATCATTCAATGTTGAATTTTTCTTATCAATGCTCTGAATTTGCACATAGTAACCCATTTGGTTTGTCACCATGGGTCTACCATAAGTATCAACAATTTCACCTCTTGGCGCTTTGATTGAATATGCACGAATCAAACTATTTTCAGCTTTTTCTTTATATTCATCGCCATGAACTATCTGCAAATCAAAAAGTCTTGCAATGCATAACACAGAGAAAATCAGCAACAAAATATATATTAAAGCTATTCTTCCCGTAAAATTTTTCTTATCCAATACCTTCACCCTTATCATTATATAACCGTTGTACAAGCTTATAAATCAAACGATAAATCAAAAGCGCTACCACCGCATTATAAAAGCTCTCTGTAAAAAGAACATTTTTAATAGCACTAAAGCTCCTTGCACCATCCGAGAATAAACACAAAAACGCATAATATATTATTTCATAAATAAAACTGATAATCAAAACAACCAGTGCAGTTATGAGTATATTGTTTTTTCTCATAACCCGTTCACAAAAAGTTGAAATTAAAAATCCGGTTATCAGATATATTATCATGTTCACGCCTAAAAGCTCAGCAGATAGTATATCCAACACTAAGCCAAAGGCACAACCAATAGCAGCACACTCAAATTTATTGCAAAAGAATGATATCACAATAACATAAACAAAAAAAAGATTGGGCTTAACACCAAGAAAAGCAATAGAATTAAACCATGTTGACTGTAGTGCTGCACAAACCAAAAGAGCCGCACCGTGTAAAGCCATCTTCATTGTTCTACCTCCTTGAAAGCTACTCGTTTTTCGCGTTTTTTACCACAAAAACAGTTTTTAAGTTATTAATTTCGGCTTCGGGTTTGATAATTGCATATTGCGAAATTCCTTGCATATCCGGATGAATTTCAACAACCCTGCCAATCATAATTCCGCGAGGATATATCTCCCCTAATCCTGACGTTTCAACAACATCGCCAACGAGAACATTTGAGTTTTTTGAAACAAAAGAAAGTTTACAGTTTCCATCTTTTGCAAGATTCCCATCTCCCTCAACAATTGCAAGTTCATCTGTTCTCACGATTCTTGCTCCTGCACCATGTTCAGGGTCAGTAATGAGTTTTACTTCAGCCCATGTTGTTCCAACATCACTAATACGACCAACCAAAACCTTGCCCTTGGATATTACAGGTTGATTTAAAACAATGCCATTAATTGTCCCTTTGTCAATAGTCACAGTATTATACCAATTTGAAGGATTTCGTGCTATAACCTCAGCACACTCTAAAACCAACTCAGGATTCGCCGTTTTCAACGATAACATTGTTCTTAGCTCCTCGTTTTCAGCCTTACCTCTTTCTGCTTCGCTAAGCTTATTTTTAAGTTCAGCAAGGTCCTCCTTTAGTTTAGCATTTTCCTCTCTTAACGAATCAACATTTGAAAAATACCCAAAAAAGTCGGATATACCTTGCCCGATTTTTGTAAAACACTTTTGCACAGGGGTTATGATAACTCCCGTCACATTTTCAAGTATTGTAGTTTCCTTTTTAACAGCATTGATAATTCCCATGGAAATACTCAAAATCAAAACAACCAATATTAAACTAAAAACATATCTGTTTTTAAAAAAGCTTTTCAAAAGATGTATCTCCTCTCACAATTATCATTAATTAGAAAGTAATATGCTATGCAAAGTTTTTATTTCTTCCAATCCTTTACCTGCACCTATAGCAACACATTCAGCCGGAGATTCCGCAATAAAAATCGGAATTTCTGTGTGAACATTTATTAGTTTTCCAAGACCTTTAAGAACTGATGAACCACCTGTAAGAACAATACCAGATTCAACTATATCTGCCGAAAGTTCAGGTGGAGTTTTTTCAAGAACTTGTTTAATTCCATCTATTATTGCAGAAAGGCTCTCCTGAAATGCTTCTCTTATTTCGGCAGAGTTAACCGTCACAGATCTTGGCAAGCCTGAAACCAAATCTCTACCGTTTGCTTCAGTTGAAATTTCCTCTTTCAATTGACAAGCAGATGCTATTTTTTTCTTTACTTCCTCTGCTGTGATTTCACCTATAACAATATTATGTTTCTTTTTCATATATTGAATTATATCATTATCAATTGTTTTTCCTGCAATTTTAAGGCTTAGTGTTGAAACAACGCCGCCAAGTGAAATAACGGCAATTTCTGTTGTTCCGCCTCCGATATCCACAATCATTGAACCAACCGGCTCATTAACTTCAATTCCTGCACCAATAGCAGCTGCCATTGATTTTTCAATCAAATATACTTCTTTAACTCCGGCCGCCATAACAGCATCGCGAACAGCACGTTTTTCAACATCCGTTATATGTGATGGTATGCAAACAACCGCGCGTGGCTTAAACATTGAACCGCCTATTGCCTTTTTGATAAAACTTCTTAATATCTCAACTGTTATATCAAAATTTGCAATAACACCTTCTTTTATTGGTGTTACCGCACGAATAGCCTCAGGAGTTCTGCCAAGCATATCTCCTGCATCTTTTCCTATTGCAATTATTTTGTGGGTTTTTTCGCTTATAGCCGCAACAGTCGGCTCATTAACCACAATTCCTTTTCCTTTGAGATAAATAATCGTATTTGATGTCCCCAAATCTATTCCTATTTCATTAGTTATCATTAAAATCCGCTCCCTTACATAAACATTTTTATATTTTAAAACGAACCAACAAAGGATTCATATTAATTCAAAATTTTTAAACCAAACTCATCTTCCAACACTTTTCCCACTCGTGAAACAGGAAGTCCAACAACATTAAAATAATCACCATTTATTTTTGTAACAAATAAAGAACCCAATCCCTGAATTCCATACGCACCCGCCTTATCCATTGGCTCTGTTGTCTTGATATAAGCATCTATATCACTCTTTTTAAGTGTTTTAAATGTCACTTCTGTTTTTTCAAAAAACGTCTTGTTTTTACCATTTTCAGTATCAATTATCGAAACGCCTGTATAAACCTCATGTGTTCTTCCACTCAGGGAAGAAAGCATTTCGAAAGCATGTTCCTCATTTTCTGGTTTTCCTAAAACTTTTCTATCAACTACAACTATTGTATCCGCCGCAATCACAATAGCATCACTCTTGAGGTTTTCGGACACATTTTTACATTTATTATATGCTAAAATACCAACAATTTTTTCAGGAAGTGTCTCATCATTTATCACCTCAGGAGAATCATCCGGGATCACTTCGAAATTAATATTTATCATTTTGAGAAGTTCCTTGCGTCGAGGTGAACCTGATGCCAAAACTATTTTCTTCATATGTTCCTCCGATATTTATTAAAAAATCTGTTTCCAAACATTTGTGCAGCATATCCTGTTATCATTCCGCTTAAAACTGAAAACAAGAGCAAAAACGGAAGATATGAAAAAACATAAGCAGACGAAAACATCAATGATGCAACAAAGAGTTGTGCTACATTGTGTGCCGCAGCACCAACAACACCTATCCCAATCATGCTGACGTGCGGATAGAATTTTATTTTGAAAATCCACATACTTAAAGTTGATAAAATTGCCCCTGCCACACTATATACTGCAGCATTCACTCCACTACTTAACATTGCTCCTATAAAAGCTCTCAACGTGGCTATAATCATAGCATTACCGCCACCAAACATAAATATATTGATTATAGAAACAATATTTGCAAGTCCGATTTTCCCTCCAGGAATAGAAGTTATGACAATAAGTCCTTCTATATATTGCAAAACCAATCCAAGTGCCAGAAAAATCGCCATCACACTTATTTCAAAACTGCCATACTTATGCTTCATTAATAACTCACCTTATCAACCTTCACTTCTCCCCCAACCAACCTTATTGAAAGTCTGTTAGGAACACAAACAATCATTTGATTAGCCTTTGAGATTTCACCCTTTTTAACATCTAATTTATCAGGGCACGAAGCCTCAATCACCCTCACACCTTTTTTCGTGATTTCAATAGTGTTTATACCAAATTCAGTTTTAATTTCAACTGTTTTTTCATCTTTAATTTCTTCAAGGTTATAGCGGGCATATTCCTCACTATCAACCATTACAACAGCATATTTTGCATAACTGTCGTTCCAGATGAAATAATTAAAAACAAAAAATGAAGTCATTGCTAGCAAAATTATAAAACCAATAATAAAAAAATCATATTTTTTAATCATACTATTTCTTTCCAAAACCATCTGTTATAACAAGATTTGCCGTTTCAACAGGTTTAAACACCATTTTTGCAATTTTTTCATCTGTTTTTATTGTATAGTCCTCATCTGAAGTATTTTCTATTAAAACTTTAACTTCATCAATAAAATCATTGTCTATAACTCCTGTTCCGCTACAAACAACAATTCCTTTTTTCTCAGCAAGCGCATCTAATGAATAGATAAATCCGCCATATCCTAACGGAATTTGTATTGCAATCCCCGTAGGTATTGATGCTCTTTGTCCTGCTTTTAAAACAAAAGCATCATCAATCGCCGCAGCGAGTTCCATTCCAACACTTCCGCGTGTTGGGTATTCCGGTCTGCTGATTTTATCAGAGAGATATTTTAATCTAACATTTATCATCCCTGCATCACTCCTTTATTATAATGAGCCGTCGTAAAATCCTCAGGTCTATAGCTCTCACCATATAAATACGCCCGACAAACTCTTTGACACTCCTCATAATCTTCATCAGTAAAATATAATCTTAGCAAATTAACGCCTGCACCCAGAATTCTTTTTGTTTCAGTTGCCATATATGTCTTTTTGCAATTCAAAACAATACTTCTGCAAGATTTTCCATCCTTGATGACAGGAAATCTCATTCCCTTCCTATCAATAATAACATTTTCATCTTTGCAGGGACAGTTATCACCATTTCGTATAACACAGTTTTCGCTTATCATAAGTGGCAATCTACCATAAACCATCGTTTGAACAGGAATATATTTTTTAATCTTTGAAATCTGTCTGAGCGTCAACTCAGGTGAAAGCTCAGCCACAGCAACGCCTCTCTTAAAAAGATTTCTTAATGTTTCGCTATTAAATATATTCATACGAAATCCTGCATATATCTCACCTTTTTTAAATCTGTCAATCAGCGAAATATTTTGTAATAAAACTCCTTTGAAACCATTCTCTAAAAACTCTTCTGTTTTGCTGCATAAATCCATATATTCAGCTTCATGAATGATTGATGGTAAAACAATTACCGTTTTATCCTTTATTTTTTCAACAAATCCAACGTTTTCATTTATAATATGAAAAGGTATCAGAAAGCGATTAAACGGCATATTAATAGTCGATTTTAACTGCTCAAAATTTGTTACTTCACAACTATATCCAATCAAGTTCCCATCAAAAGCCACTTTTTCCTCAGTTTTTGTTTCTTTCAGAGATTGTTCACGTTTAAATTGACTTAAATATTTTTCTTGAAACAAAGCAAGTCCGTTTCGTCTTAAAGCATTCAAATCACTTGCTGGTAAAAAAACATTGTCATCCAATTCAATGCTCATTTTTTTAATTTCAAACGGAGTTCCACCTGTTTTTAAAAGCTGTGTTTTTACTGTTTCCTCAGTAAGTGACATTTTTCTAGCTTTTTCAACTAGTTTTTCATATATATATATAATTTCAATATTACCACAATAAAATTTTATTTTAGGATATTCTCCATCCTTAATAACAACATCACAGTTTAATCCTAACTTAATTTTTTCCTCATTTTTATATTCCAATAATTTTTCAATTATATCATTTTCATTTTTTCGATATGGATTATCAGGTTTATCCGTTGCAAACATATTTTTTCCTGTTTTACCAATAATATATCCATTAGTCAATCCGCCACGATTAAAAATTTTATTTAACAAGTCAATATCCTCATTCTCAACACCATGAGGATTATCAATATATTTTCTATAAGTTTTAACAACAGCTGCAACATATGCAGCGCCCTTCATTCTTCCTTCAATTTTAAGTGAAACCGCTCCTGCCTTTTTAAGTTCTTCTAAGTTTTCAAGTGCACACAAATCCCTAAGGCTCATATAAAAAGCAGATTTCTTTTCAGCATTCACAGAGTATGGCAGCCTACACGGTTGAGCACACTTTCCTCTGTTTCCTGAACGCCCACCGATTATACTGCTCATAAGGCATTGTCCTGAATAACACATGCAAAGAGCTCCATGAACAAAAACTTCAAGCTCAGCATTGGTTGCTTTGGAAATTTTTGAAATTTCCGCCACAGATAGTTCACGAGCCAGAACAACTCGCTTAATTCCCATCTCTTCAAGCGCCTTAACTCCCTCAGAGTTGTGTATGGTCATTTGTGTGCTGGCATGTATAGGAAGCTCAGGCGTCACCCTTTTTGCCAACTCAGCAACACCCAGATCTTGGACAATAATCGCATCTGTACCGATATTATTTAAAAATATAAGATATTTTTCAACTTCTTCAAGCTCATCATCTGCAATAAGCGTATTCACCGTAACATAAACTTTAACACCACGCAAATGGCAATAATCCATAGCTTGCACAAGCTCTTCATGATCAAAATTATTGGCAAAGCTTCTTGCACCAAAGCTTTTTCCAGAAATATATATGGCATCTGCTCCATTTTGAACAGCCGCAATCAAACAATCAAAGTTTCCTGCAGGTGCAAGCAACTCAAAATTCAACATCACTCAATCCTCTTTCACTTTAAAAGTCTAAGAACCTTTACGTGCAAGTTCTATTTTAAGATTTTGAACTTCCCGCGCCAATCTTTCTGCAAGTGCCGTTTTTTCTGTTAACCTATCTGTCAAAATTTTTACATTCTTGGAATAATCCTCAACCTTATTTTTGAGGTCATTCATATCTGCCTCATTTTTCAACAAGTCATCAGATAAATTAATAGCCGCCAACATCGCAAGCATAGCAGTGCTAAGATGCGAATTATTTACGTTAAGCTCTGAAATTTTTTTATCCACTAAAATCGCAACACGTTGAACATATTCAGGCTGTTCAGTTGAAAGCAATGTATATTCTGTGTTATTAATTCTTACCTTAACCTTATTTTTTTCCATTTCAGCACCCCCATAAATTAACACTTAATTAAATATGCCATATATGTTGACGGGCAGAAAAAATGTCTGCCCGTCACAAAACTTCAATGTATATTTAAATAATTTTTAAACAATACCTTGAGCCATCATAGCATCTGCAACCTTCAAGAAGCCTGCAATATTTGCACCTGCAACAAGATTATAGCCAAAGCCATATTCCTCTGCAGCAGCAGCTGCGCTATCATGAATATTAACCATAATATTTTCAAGTTGTGCATAAACCTGATCAGGAGCAAAAACAGTATGACCTGCATTTTGTCCCATTTCAATACATGAGCAAGAAACACCACCTGCATTTGCAGCCTTTGCAGGACCAATAACTACGCCGTTTTCACGCAAGAAAGCAACAGCTTCGTTTGTGGTTGGCATGTTAGAGCCTTCACAAAGGTATTTACAACCTGCAGCAACCATAGCCTTTGCTTCTTCCATTCCGATTTCGTTCTGAGTTGCACACGGAATGTAAAGGTCTGCTTTAACACCCCAAGGCTTTTGGCCAGGGAAGAATTTAGCATTCGGGAATTTTTCTGCATATGGTGAACAAATATTTTTACCAGATGCACGAAGTTCAAGAAGATAATCTTCTTTTTCGCCTGCTGTAACACCATCAGGATCATAAATATAACCATCAGGACCTGAAATTGTTATAACCTTTGCGCCAAGCTGGTTAAGCTTTTGAACTGTACCCCATGATACGTTACCAAAGCCTGAAACAACAACCTCTTTTCCTTTGAGTTCTTCGCCAAAATGCTTGAGCATTTCTCTTGCAAAGAAAACAATTCCATAGCCTGTTGCCTCTGTTCTACCTTTCAAACCGCCATAAGGAATTCCTTTTCCTGTGAGCACACCTTCGTAAACATCTTTAAGTCTTTTATACTGACCAAAGAGGTATCCGATTTCTCTTGCACCAACACCAAGGTCACCTGCAGGAACATCTGTGTTTGCACCAATGTGTCTGTAAAGCTCACTCATAAACGACTGACAGAAACGCATAATTTCAGCATCTG
>JAZNGL010000003.1:0-8350 GCA_045576435.1 Clostridia bacterium | reverse complement strand
TCCAACTTCATTAAATACTGAATACAATTCTTTAATTTTCATTAGTTAACCACCTTATCTTTTAGCAATATTTACATTATACCGAATATTTTAAATAAAATCAACCATAATATGTATTATAATATACTTTTTGGGAGGGTTTTATTTTGAAATTTATAAAATTTGGTGATATCCAAAGTGAATATGAGCTTTTTGAAGACACCCGCAATCCTGATGAAACAAGCAAACCACGGTGGATTCCATCATATTATGATTATATAAAAAAGCACAACCCAGCAACATCGAAAACAAAATCTGTTGAAAATGCAAATTCCAAAATAAAGTAACCTTTCATATTAATATCTATTCAACTCTTCTTCCGTTTCTGGCATCATAATATAAAATATTTCCCGAATCAGTTGCTATCTGCCAAACAGGAATCGCAAGAATATTTCTATAGCTTTCTGTATTATCACCTATATAATATCCGTTTTTTATACTCACTATATTATAAAGCTTTTTTTCTTCAAGCAACGGAGTCTTTGTTAAATCAGGAAGCAAGCTCATTACATCTGTATAAAATGACGATGTTCCCGAAACCGATAAATCAGCAATGAGATTTTTCCCTGAAATTGCAATAATCCCTTTTTCTGTGACATCAAAAGAGATATAAGCATCAAAAAAGGCTGAATCTCCATTTTGAGCTGTGAAAATCGCTTTCAGATTATCCTTCGCATAATTTATACCACTAAACTTATATATTCCCGATAACACTCCCAGGCTTTCCATTTCCTCTCGACATAAATTTTCAATAGCCGACTGTGAGAAATTTTTTGCCGCTTTTTCAGGGTTTTTGTTTTCATATTTGAATTCATTGTTGGATACCTTGAGCATTTTTCCGCCATTTCTATAAATGCCTTCACCTTCCTCGGTAAATTCACCATCCAAAAAGCGAAACACCAAATCTCTGTTGTTTGCCGACATCTTTTCTATGTAACAATTATATGTTTCCGGAACATCAGGTATTTCAAGTTCTGGAGAAAGGTATATCAAATCTTCTGCTAATAAAGCAGAAATATTATTGCGCATCTCATTTTTAATTTCTCTATCGCTCTTAACTATGTTCTGGATTATCACCAAAAGCATAAGGTTTATTGCAACAAGCACAAAAATAAGAATCGTTTTTAATCTGCGTAAATCCATTTTCTACCACTCCTGTGTGCCCTTTATTTCCCACTCAGCACATATTTCATTTCCATTTTCATTAGCTCTGTAAACCGTTTGAGCCTCCATAATTTTTTTGTTCATTGGGTTTTTAACGCAAAATTCATCTATTGCTTCAAAAAGTGGTTTGCTCTGAGTTTTGCCATCTGTTCTCTTAATTGTTTTTAAATTCATTTTAAGTTCTGTTAACATACCGGAATTAACTGTTGCAACAGCGGCATGTTCATTCCCCATATCAACTCTGATTCCATCAAAAAAATAATCAATTTCAAATTTCATTTCGTCAGATTGCTCTGTTTTCGGCAATAAACTGAATCTTAAATCAAATTCACCATTTTCTTGTTCTGAAAAACAAATATAATAAATTTTTCTCAAAACATCCATTAGTCCTGAAGTTGTATTATATGCATCGTTCGCCTTGCTTGTTAACAAAATACCGTCTTTTTTTGTTAGTGCCTTATATTCCAGTTTTCCATCCGGATATGCTTTGATAGTTCCGGTATCTGCAACAAAAACCAACACCCCGTTCATATCTGAATATTGCCGTATTGTGTTGTGGTTGTATCCAAACACATCTATAAGTCCCAGCATAAATTCAGTTGTCTGATTAAGGCTTATCCCATTTTTATATAGCCACGGAACTTCTAACAAAATATTATCATATGTTTCATCAACCGATGGAATAATCAACGTTCTTTTCAATTCTGCTGCATTATTTTTGTTATCTTTAACTGTTTTATCAAGGTTGAGTTCACTTGCAAAGGAATACGTTTTCTTATCTTCTGGTTTTTGCGAATTAATTATCTCATTAATTGCTCCCGCTGCCACATTTGTTTTTATTTTTATTATTCCGTTTTCAGAAGGAATCATTACGATTATGCTATCACCTGAAGCCGGAAAAACCATTAAAAGCTCTGAATATTTATCTATATTTTTAACCAACGTTCCGCTATTTATCCCATAAAACTGAGATTCAAACGAAGTTTGTCTTAAGCAAGGATATTTTATATATATTGAATTCAGCTTAATTGCATTATCCCATTCCGCAAAACTATCAAGCACAGTTATTTCTGATGCAGAATTATACATGCTTTTTATCGCAGCATTAATTGTTTCTAAAATTGTATTATATAAATTGTTGTCGGGAGAAATCTTATGGCGGGAGTTAGTTGCATTTATCATTATTGTCTCGGGCTTAGAAAGCACCGAAAACGCCGTCAAAGCATTGAGTCCGTTTCCTCCGGGCACATCTGCTTTTTCTGTTATTCCTCCTGAAAACCATGATAAATTTCTGTTGCCACTTATTCTTCCTTGCAAATTTGTTATACTATACATAAGATATGCACAACTAAGGCAAAGCACAACAATAATAACTGTTTTTATCTTTTCAAATATCTTATAACTTTTCCGACGTCTCATATTTTCCGACATGCAACCACCTCCTTTTTCTATAATAATAAAAGGAACGACCTTTGGCCGTTCCCCGATAAAGTCCGATACCCATCATACGGCTTCCATCATGTTGATTTCAGCTTAGTCTGTCAAAGACTTTATTATATCAAACAAATTATAAGTATATCTTGTGATGCTAAGACGCATTGTTTGAACTTCCTCTCCATTTTCAGCACGAACAAGAATGTTGTTTCCTCCCTGAGCCAAAACAACTTTATTCATGAACAAGCCCGATGCTCCTATTGTTGTTGTTGCCTCATTATATGTTGTTTGTGTGTTTCCGTTTTCATCAATATACTGAGATTCGTTATAAATCTTTTTATAAACGTCTTCTTCAGCATCATGCCAATATAGCGTTACGCTTGTTCCTTCTTTTCCATATCCCGAAATAATATATCCAGAATCAAAGGTCGATGCCTTCTGATTTTGTGGATTTGTAACTACAATAAGTTCATACGTGTTGCCAGCAACATCCGCAGGAACTACGTCCGGTGCTGCAAGAACGCCAACATTCCCAATCAGGCAAAACGTAACTATCAAAAGCAATAATGCACAAAATCTTTTCATGTTCCCTTCTCCTTTTCTTCAATATTTAAAAACTTATGCTAACCTTCTTAACCTAAAAACATAGTTTTAATCAAAGTCACTTATACACAATACTATTATTCTACTTTTTAAGTATATCATGCGAATGTTACAAACACATTACATTCACATTACATTTTTCTAAAACATTTTTTCTGTAATTGTTTTTATATTTGTAACCCTTTCTCACAGGCGGCATATATTGTTATAATAGCAGTCAAAAATGATTTTCTTATTTTTTGTATTACTCATAGCGTGAAAGGAGTTTTTATGATTAAAATTTTTATTGACCCCGGACATGGCGGCCCTGATCCCGGAGCTATCGGGAATAACGTCATTGAGGAATATGTTAATTTAAATGTTTCTTTGGAGTTAGTACGTGTTTTGAGAGAAGCAGGTTTTAATGTTAAAATATATCGGACAACAAGTGACGAAAATGTGTTAAGCAATAAAAATGCCGATTTAAGAAATCGCGCAACAACCGCAAACGATTGGGGTGCTGACTATTTTATCAGCATCCACACAAACAGCTCCGAAAACACCTCAGCACAAGGTGTTGAAGCTTATGTTTATCGTCTTGGCGGAACAAGTGAACGTCTTGCTCAATCGATTGTTGATTCTGTTGCAAACGATTTGGGTTCTGTTAATCGAGGTGTTATGCAGGCAAATTTTGCCGTTTTGAAGCGCACCAATATGCCTGCAGTTCTAGTTGAGCTTGGTTATTTGACAAACTCCACCGAAGCCCTTAACCTGAATAGTCCTGCATGGCAACGCAAGGTTGCTGTTGCTATTGCTAACGGCATCATCAACGCAATAGGTCTTCCACGTTAATATTAACATCTAAGATAAGCCTCGTCTGTGAAAACAGTCGAGGCTATTTTCACAAACAATCTTTCATATAAAGAAAAAATGTTGCCGCGAGAACTCCAACAACAGTCAACGCCGTTATTCCTCCTATATTGTTTTTCCTTTTCAGCTCCCATATTGCATAGCTAATTGTGAAAACCCCGCTCCAAATCACCGCTATCGTGAGCAAAATACGAACAACTATGTTCATTAATTCACCTTCTCATATAATTTTAATATCAACAATCATTTTCACATTATCGAAAAATTTCTCTTGCTTTAACTCTTCAACATCTTTTAAAGTTGAAAAATTCTTTTTATGGTTTTTTTCAATTCCGACTATGTCCGCTCCTTCTTCAACTAACATCTGAAAAAACAAGGAAAATTCCTCAGCAATGGTTTTTTCAAGTTCTTCATATAATTCATCATATGACTTATATCCTTCAGGTATCTCACCACCTATATATTCTGCATCAAGTATGGTTGAGCTTTTCACTTCATATCCTTTCCCCCCTTTTTTAACATCATAACGTGTTTTCTGAGGAATCAGAATCCTGAAACTCAGCGTTTCATCAGGATTATAAGCATTGCGGATTGACATTATAAAATTTTTAACATCCCGCTCCAAGACATTAAAAATCAAAGCACTGTCACCATCCATAATTTTTTTCAGCTTTCTATCGGCAAATACCGCCATTCCTCTCATATCTGCCCGTGATGATGATACTCTTGTGTCTTTTGATTTAACCCAAGCCGTTTTCTTTGACTCACTTTTTCCAAAATCTTCAGAGCTATCATATCCTGTGACATGTGCAACAGGCAACACGCTACCACCACCATTTTTTGTCTCTTCAACAAAGTCACGCAATCTTTTTGAGGGTGCATATATATTGTTTGACCTAAGCGACATCAACTCGTAATATTTTGCTGTGTTAGCCTCAAGTTCAGGATTTACGCTGCGGATAAACTCCTCCGCTGACTTTTCTGAAACCGCAAGACTTGTGTGGGGTCGAACTTCCCTTTCCCTTAAAAATAATTGCGAATGATGTATTAACTTATCAGCATCAATTTCCTTTGAAAACACAATTAATTTTAAATGTGACATATCAATATTTTTGCTGAAAAAATTATTTATCATATTCTTTGCTATATAAAAATCCGGTGCCTTTATTACAACATTATTTACGGAAGGATTGCCGCTATCCTCTATTCCCCCACCCTTATTTTCCGTATTGCTTTGTTTTTCTGCCCCCACCCCTGCTATTGCAAGTGGTGCTGAAAATTGAAAGGTATATTTATATTCCTCATCCTCAAATTTGTCAATTCCTAACGCAATTATATATGCCGTTTCATCAATTTCCTTGGCATCATAACAACCTGTGCATAGCAAAAGTATTATTGATAAAACAAAAACGAGTATTCTATTTCTTTTCCTTTGCAAAACGCTTTTTCCCTCCTGAAATCAAGATAGCAAATATTGCTATGGTTGCCATAGCACAAGTCACAAAATATAAAACGTTTTCGTTAAAATATTCCATTAGACTCAAGTTGGTGGCAAAAAGAAAAATAATAAGTGCAACCGGTATTATCATAACTTTTTTTGCCATCACACTAAAGCACTGTCGCAATATATATGTTATCAAGCTTACCGAAACCGTTAAATATAGCATGCCGCTAATCGCCAAAAACAGCATATAAACCGCATCAACACGTTGAAAAAATCTTCCATACCACACCTCTTTCAAAAGTGTGTAAATCGGGAATTGCACCTCATCTAACATAGGATGTGGAACAACAAAAACATATGCAAATATAACTATTATATTAATTATTGATGCAAATATGGTTGCCTTAGGTAAAATGCTATCTAGCGACATTTTTTTATCATAAAATTGCTTCACTAAAAGCAGCAAAAATACATCCGAATAAAGAAATAATCCCGAAAGTCCACTACTGATTATTTGTTCGTCGCCTTTTCCCAAAACAGGTGTAAGATTTAATATATTTCCATATTTCATAGCAGAAAAAGATACAATCAATGTCAATGTCATTAAAATTGGAACAAAAATTGCATGCACCCTGACAACTGCACTTAATCCGCAAACACTCCCTAAAACTGCAGCTATTATAAAAAACAGTTTTATAAACCAAAGTGGCGTCGTTGGATATGCCATAAGTTTTATAAGGCTTGAAAACTCATTAAGAGTATAAATAGAGGCCAAAAAAATATATACCACCAGTATTATCGAAAAAATGTATTTACCCAAATTTCCAAAAGAAGTCTTTGCCACATCAAGCAAACTCCCATCCTCACTCCTTTTGAAAAACACCAATATTATCTTAATTGTCAAAAATGCGAGAATCGCGGAAATTATTGCGGCAATCGGGGCTGCCATCGCTGATTTTTCTTCAAAATTTTTTGGAATGTTAGTAAATATCCGATATATCATTAAATTAATCGCAAGAAAGCAAAGCTCTGTATCTGCCAAAAACGTCTTTTTTTTGCCTCTCATAATCACTTTTCCTCCTGTTCCTCATCATTTTCCTTCCATTGTCGGCTTATGTGTGGTTGTTTATATTCTTGCTGGGTCTGGAGAATTCTTGGCCGCCTCTCACGTTTCCACATCGGTCTTATAAATAATGACTTTCCAACTGATTTTTGAGGTTCAAATGCAAAAGCCGTCAGATAAGGAACGCCCATCGCTTTTTGAGCAGATAAAAACATAAACGAAACAAAAATCGCAAATGCAAGTCCGAGAAAACCTGCAAGTGCACCAAAGGCAATAAACACGAATTGCAGAACAGAAATTGCTCTTGCAAGAGCCAAAGACGGTGCTGCAAATGAGCCTAATGCCGAAATTGAAACTATAATTATGAGTAATGGACTGGCTATATTTGCTTCAACGGCGGCCTGTCCCAAAATCAAGCCTCCGACAATGCCTAAAGTTGAACCAATTGGGTCAGGAACTCTTATTGACGCCTCTTTTATGAGTTCAAAAGCCAAAATCATGACTATCAACTCCACAACAACAGGAAACGGCATTTGTTCACGACTCGCTTCGATAGCAAATAATAAATCCGTTGGTATGCTCTCATGATGATATAAAACAGTGCTGATGAAAATCCCAGGTAAAAAAAGTGCAAGAAAAATTCCGATAAGTCTTGTAATTCTCATGAAGTTTGCTTCAATCACTCTCACATAATTATCTTCTGACGCTTCTATTAAATCTGATGCTGTTGCCGGAAGCACCAGAACAAACGGGCTACCCTGAACAATCACAACCACCTTTCCATCTGCAAGCATTGCTGCCGCACGGTCAGGGCGTTCTGTTTTTAATATTTGCGGCAAAGGAAATGCCGTATTTTCTTCAATCAGCATTTCAACATCCGCAGACGAAAAAACATATTCAATGTCTATTTGCTTGAGTCGGCGTCTGACTTCAGCAACTAACGAATGATTTGTTAATCCATTTATATACATCAAAGCACAAGGTGTTTTACTTCTGTTACCGATAGAAATTTTTTCCGCAATAAGATTTGAATCCTTCAGAATTTTTCGTATCAAACCAATATTGGTCATAACCTTCTCATTAAAAGCTTCTTGTGGCCCCGAAAGCGTCGCCTCTGTTATTGGTTTCCCAACATCTCGGCCGCTCCACCCCTTTACATCTGCAACAAAAGCACATGCACAACCATCAACAAAAACAGCACAGTTCCCAAATTCAACCATTTCAATTATGTTTTTCATGTCTGTTTGCTTGCCATTTGGTGCCTGCGAAATCATTTGCTGATATATTAAATCTTCAATATTTTCTTTTTGGGGTTCAGTTTCAATTCCGCTAATCATCAAAGGATTTAAAATATCCCGATTGATATATGCTGCATTTGCTAAACCATCATAAAAAATTAAAAATGCATCAATACTTGAATTTTTAAACTTCACCTTGAACTCTCTCAAAACCAAATCAAAGTTTTTAGGAAGCTCGAATGTATCTTTTATAAATTCCAGATTTTCTTTTAGAACAGGACTAACTTGACCAGTCTTATAAACAACTGTGTTTTTATCTTCTATGTTGTTTTTGATATAACTGTTCACACCATCATTTTCATTTTTCTGAACTTGTGATGGCTTTATTGTAAAGGTATTGTCTTCATTCTTTTCTTTACTATATAGAAATAATTTGGCAAAATTCAAAAATATCACCTCCAATGAAGTTTTCCCAATTTTTCTTTTTTTATCCCGTTTTTACAATTCTTTCATCAT
>JAZNGL010000002.1:0-2424 GCA_045576435.1 Clostridia bacterium | reverse complement strand
GCTTTTGCAATCGAGTATTCTCATTGGATTAGTTTCAAGTCTGCCAAGGCAGGTTGAGCAAAGCTCTGCCTTATTGCTCTCAAAATGCTGCTTGAGAGCCGCGTGGTAAGCCTTTCTGCACTCGGGGCAACCGATTGAGTTTATCTCAAGCGACAAATCCTTTATGCCGAGAGTTTTGAAAAATCTATCTGCCAAAGAGATGATTTCTGCGTCAGCAAGTGCATCCTGTGCACCAAAACACTCAATACCAAACTGATGAAACTCACGAAGTCTGCCTGACTGCGGTTTTTCATAACGGAAGCACGGGATAATATAGCTGAGCTTTGTTGGCTGGGGGTTTGCATATAATGAATTTTCAATATAACTTCTGACAAGTGTTGCAGTTCCCTCAGGCTTTAAAGTTATGCTTCTTCCGCCTTTATCTTCAAAAGTATACATCTCCTTTTGAACAACATCCGTTGTGTCACCCACACCACGCTGAAAAAGCTCTGTGTGCTCAAACACGGGAGTTCTTATCTCGTTGTAGCCATAAAGCTCACAAACCTCTCGTGCGGTGTTTTCTATGTATTGCCAGAGCTTGCTGTCTGATGGCAAAACATCCTCTGTACCTCTTGGTTTTGTTATCATATATAAAATTCCTTTCTGAAATAGCTTATAATTAAATTTATTCCTCAGCAGGTTGGTTTTCGTCTTCTAAAATATAGTCAAATAGTTCGAGCACTTGTTCTCTTCCCTCTCTTGTTTCTGATGAAAACGGAATCAACACGGAATTCTCATTGAGATTAAGTTCGTTATATATTGCCGTCAGATTTGCCTCTTGTTGTGATTTTTTAAGCTTATCAAGCTTTGTTGCAATAACAAACGGCTCATAGTTATATGTCTTAATCCAATCAAACATCATCTTATCATCATCTGTCGGTTTATGTCTTGCATCAACCAACTGAATAACCTGAACAAGGTTTTCACGGCGGGAAAGATAGTTTTCAATCATGCCTCCCCACTTTTCCTTTTCGGTTTTTGAAACCTTTGCATAGCCATATCCCGGCAAATCAACAAGCCGATATTTACCCATTATATCATAAAAATTTATGGTTGCCGTCTTTCCCGGAGTGCTGCTTGTTCGTGCTAAATTCTTTCTGTTAACCAAACAATTAATCAGCGACGATTTTCCCACATTTGACCGACCAACAAGTGCAATTTCAGGCAAATCCGCAGGAGGATATTGTTCAAATTTCACTGCAGTTATCAAAAGCTTAGCATCAATAAATTCCATTCCTTGCCACCTCCGCTGAAAGCATTTTTTATAACAGTTGAAATATCCTTTGCAAACACAAATTCAACCTCATTTTTGATTTTTTCGGGAAGCTCCTCAAAATCCTTTTTGTTTTCAAAAGGAATAATAATCTTTCTTATTCCCATTCTATACGCCGCAAGCGATTTTTCCTTGAGTCCGCCGATTGCAAGAACGCGTCCCCTCAAGGTTACCTCACCTGTCATCGCAACATTTCTGTTAACAGGCGAATGAGTGAGCGCCGAAAGAAGCGCTGTTGTCATTGTTATTCCCGCAGACGGTCCGTCCTTTGGAATTGCACCTTCAGGAACATGAACATGAATATCTGTTTTGGTATAAAAATCCGCATCAATTCCAAACGCTTCGGAATTTGCCCTGATGAAGCTGAGTGCCGCACGCGCCGACTCCTTCATAACATCGCCGAGATTCCCCGTAAGCTCTAATTTGCCTGTACCCTTCATTGTGTTGACTTCAATAGAAAGCGTATCTCCACCGCTTTGAGTCCACGCAAGTCCGGTTGCAGCACCAACAAGGTTTTCTTCTGCCATATGGTCATATATATAAACTCTGCCGCCAAGATAACCTTTCAGCACCTTTTCATTAACAGTTATTGAAGTCTTGCCCGACTCCACAATTTCCTTAGCTGCCTTACGACAGATTGCTCCGAGCTTTCTTTCGAGGCTACGCACACCCGATTCGCGCGTATAACCCTCAATAAGTAACTTTATTGTTTTATCGGGAATTCTGAGCATTCCCGAGCTTAGACCATTTTTCTGTTTTTGCTTAGGGAGTAAATATTTCTTTGCAATATTCAGTTTTTCATCCTCTGTATATCCTGAAATCTCGATTATATCCATTCTGTCATAGAGAGGATTTGGTATGTTTTCAATCGAGTTTGCCGTAGTCACAAAAAGCACCTTCGACAAATCAAATGGCAATTCAAGAAAATGGTCACGGAATGTACTGTTTTGCTCAGGGTCAAGCACCTCAAGCATTGCTGCAGTCGGGTCGCCCCTGAAATCACTCGACATTTTGTCAATCTCGTCAAGCAATATAAGCGGATTGTTGCTCCCTGCCTGTTTTAAAGCCGTCACAATTCGTCCCGGCATTGCGCCGATATATGTTTTTCTGTG
>JAZNGL010000001.1:0-5203 GCA_045576435.1 Clostridia bacterium | reverse complement strand
TTATTGTGAAAACAACAAGGTTCCGGGCACCCGTCCGCAATCTTTGATTGCGTTGTCGGGTCGGGTTCCTATTCCTTATTCGAAATTTTAATATTTGTTGCTTTAACGCCAGTTTGTTCAACAACAATATCTTTTATTTTAGCAACGCCTTCTGCATTTAAATCCGGACTTTTAACAACAACACGAACCCCCGCCTCATCGACAAATGCAACACAATCTGCATAGCCCTTTGCTTTGACCATGTTTTCAATCGCTACTTCTTTTTCCTGACTCACAGCATATTGAGCAAGCCTTTTTTGATTTTGCTGAGCGATTTCACCGATTTCACCATTTTGTGCTGAAACCTTCAACAATTCTGCAGCCTCACTTCTTGCGCAATCCCTTTCATATTTTGCTTTTGCAAAATAATCTGTATCTTCAGTGGGAATTTTTGAGTCTAAATCTTCTGTCTCATCACTTGGCAACATTTCGTTCATAACAGGTGCAATCACCCCTGATTTTTCAACCGACCACCGATAATATCCCGCCACAAGCACAAGAACCGCAAGTGCCGAAACTAAAACCTGCTTTCCCCTGACACCTTTTAAAAAGTTTTTCATAAAAATTCCCCTTTCACATTATTTATTAATTTTTTCTGATTTTGCCACCTTAATTCTATGTCCTGATATGCCATAAAGCGCTCTGACCGCTTCATATATTTCCAGTCTGACATTTTCATCTGCAGCACCCGATGCAACAACTAAGACGCCTGATGGTACAGGCAATTTTTCCTTAAGCACAAACGGTTTTTCTTCGTTTCCTGATTCATATAGCAAAACACTATCCTCGTTTTCCGAGATGTTTTTGCTCTTTTCTCCATCAATATCTGTTGTGAGGTTGTTCTTATTGTTTTTTGCAATAACTTTTTCATTCACCGCGTCAAACGTCACCATCACGCAAACTTTTCCTGCGCCTTTCACTTCAGAAATAATCGTTTCCAATTTTTCTTCAGTCATTTTTGCATATGTTTCAATATTAAAGCCCCCATTTTCTGTTTTTTGCGTTGCATCCTCCTCTTTCTTATCTTTATTTCCAAAACCATCAAACATCAAAAAGCAAATTGCTCCTATTATCAAAAAAATAACCCACTTTTTTTGTTTGCCAATAGGCATTTTAGCATCTTCTGTCCAATTTTCACCACGATTAAATATTTTTTGAAACACATCCTCACCTGCTATCCTTCATTATGTAGTTCAATTATCCTCATTTTTTTATTCTCAACTTCAAACTCTTTATATAGTATGTTTTTAATATCATTATATTTTTTTTCTTCTAAATCACCATGAACAATTATGGTTACTTTGTTTATATCTCCAAACTTTTCCATTTTAGTTTTTTCAACCTCTGTTTTAACCTCGATTTTGGATTGAATATCAATTGCTTTTATGGATTCTTCAATTTTTTTGTTTAGTTTCTCTTTATAAAGCTTAATTACCTCAAATTTATCCTTTTCGCTAAGACTATTTTGCAGTTCAATTGCTCTTTGCCTGGTTCTTTCTTCTTCAAAAATTTCAATTTCATCAAATGAAGCTTCGGTAATAGGCGTAATAAATATAACCATTTATATGAGTCCCGTTATTATGTTCACATATTTTTTCATTTCGCCTTTCGGGATAACCATATCACACATCACATTCAAAAGGATTACTCCTGCTATCTTCATTATCCAGTCTCTCATCCATTCCATAGTAAACCTCTCTTATTTTCCCATCAGGGTAACCGAGTTCCCAACATTTATAACAATTGTTAAAAGTATAATAAACATAATAACAACGGTGAGCATCATAGAAAGAACACACGATATTGAATCACCCAGTTCTGAAATACATTTTACTATTTTTTTGTCGGATATCGGTTGTGCAATTGCTGCACACATCCTGAAAAGGAGCAAGCATGCCGTTGTTTTTATTATTGGTATGGCTGCAATCAGCACAACTATAATTATGCCTGCAACTCCTATTGAATTTTTAATAACAATACTGCAATTCATAACGGTTTCAACCGTTTCTGAGAGTATGCCACCCACAACGGGAATGAGGTTTGCCGCTACAAATCTTGTTACTTTAACCGTCAATCCATCAGCACCGCCTGATGCAATTCCCTGGAGTCCTGTTATTCCCACAAACAGCGTGAGTAAAATTCCAAGCCCCCACTTAACAATTTTATTCATGAGTCCAACAAGCTTTTCAGCGCTCATCTTTTCTGAAATATTATTCACAATATTAAGTGCAGCAGTCATCATAACAAGTGGCAAAAAAATCTTTTCTATTAACCACTCTGTAATATTTATAACTCCAATCATGGTTGTTTCAAAAACGGTTGCTGAAATAACCGCTCCGCTACTCATAAGGCTAACAAGCGCCACGGGAATGATTGTGCGCATGAATATGGCTATGTTTTCAATCAAATTCTGACTTCCCTTCACAACTTCCAAAAACGCCGCAGCCGCAACACCTGCAATCACTGCATAACATGTAATAAAAGCAGTTTGTGATATTTCGTTTCCCAATCCATTTTGCAAATTGATGAGATATGTATTCAAAAGTGAAAGTGCAAGAACAATCACAAGAATTTTCATTGTGTTTCGAACCTCATCTGTCAAAAGTCTGACGCCTTGTGCACAAATTTCTTTTATTGAAAAAATATTTTCGCCCTTTGCAATACTTGTTAAAATTTCTTCCACTTTAAAATCGGGGATAATTTTTTCAATTTCAATATTATTAAGTTCTTCGATTCCCGTTTCAATTTGTTCTCCATAAAGCTTTGCATATTCATCAATAATATCGTCTGTTATGTTTTTGCTCTCGTTTTCCGCAAAAACGCCAAGAGTTAAAGTGAATAAAAATATCACTAAAATTATCAGGTGTTTTTTCATCTGCTTTTCCTTCTTTAATCATCTGAATTTTAATATTTCTTCAACAATTTCAAGCAATTTATAAATTATGGGCATCGATAGCGTCATTATGATGATCTTTCCCGCAAGCTCAATCTTAGAAGCAATTGCCGTTTCACCTGCATCGCGGCAAAGTTCTGCTCCAAATTGCGCCGCATAAGCAATGCCGATTACTTTAATAATAACTGTAATATAAAAGCTATTTATTCCAATCTGCTTTGAAATATTCCGAAACATATTTATAACAGTTTCAAGATATGGTGAAAGAGCAAGAAAAATTATTCCTGCCGCAATGAGCGAAAGTTGAATTGCAAGTTCGGGTCGTTTATCCTTTATGAGCACAACAAAGACCATTGCCGCAACGCCCAAAGCAACTATTTTGAATATATCCATTGCGGTACCTCATCACAAATCAAAAACCGATTTGATGGTTTCAAAAAGCAAACTAATCTGGTCAATCACCATAAAAAGCACAACAACAAGTCCTGCTAAGGTTGTTAGCATAGCTTGATCTTCTCTGCCGCTTCTGACAAGAAGTTGGTTGAGCACTGCAACCAAAATACCAATTGCTGCCACCTTAAATATCAAATCAACGTCACCCACACAAAATACCTCCTCTTTTGTGTTATTCAAAAGCTGTTTTAAATCAATAGAATAACAATAAAAATCCCGCACAGCGTCCCAATTTCTTTATACATTCTCCCATTCTTGTCTGCATTAAGCTTCGCATCGTTTTCTGCAGCACTAAGGCGCATCAGCGTTATTTTTATATTGTTTTTTTCTCTTTCTTTATCACCTGAACCCAGATTTTTAAAAAAATCATCAAGAATTTTAATATCATCATCAGAAATTAAAATTTTTTCCCAATACCTTCTCCTTGCACGTCCCCAAAGATTTTTAATATTGCAACAATGATTGTCTTTCATTTCTTCATAAATATATTTAAACACATCTCCAACAACGCCTGTGCATGATTTTGAAATACGTTTAAAAGATTCCGACAATGGTATGCTTAAAAAATCTATATCAAGTTCCAATCTGCTTAGTGCATTTTCAAACTCTATTAATTGAAACATCCGTTGTTTTGAGCGTATCGCAAGTAAAACCCCCAGATATGTACACCCAAATACAATTAAAACTGATGCCATAACTTTAAAAATCACATACCTACCTCCATCACCTTGCCGAGAATTTTTGTGTTTAATCCCGTGCCATCTTTATGCAGAAAAATAACCTGTCTAAATCCAAGTCCGCCAAAAAGTGGTCTAAATAAACTCCGTCGCAACACTTCCTCTGCGCTTCCTCCATGCGCGCTTGCAATAACAGAAACTCCCGTCCCAAAGCATTGTGAAATTGCCGCAACATCTTCTGCTGTTGAAATTTCATCAGTTACAATCACTTGCGGGGACATTGCTCTAAGTAACATAACAATTGCATTATGCTTTGGCGCGTTTTCAATAATATCGGTTTGTATCCCAACATCATTTTGAGGAATTCCCCGATACATCGCGGCAAGTTCTCCTCTGTCATCCGCAATTGATGTTTTAATACCTGAATTCGAAATTTGGCGTGCTAAATCACGAAGCATTGTAGTTTTGCCACCCATGGGCGGGGATACAATAAGCGTATTTTTAATTCCTGTTGAAGAAATCACCTTGCTTGCAATATCGTTTGCCGCACCTATTATCTCCCTTGCAACCCTTATATTTAATGAACTTATATCTCTGAAATTTTCGATTTTTCCGTTTCCAAAAACAACTCGGCCCGAAAATCCAACTCTATGTCCGCCCTTGATAGTGATAAAGCCCTGCCTTATATCGTCAATATATGCATAAACTGAATTTTCACATATTGCCTGAAAAATCTGCTTCAAATCATTTTCGGCTATTATATATGCACCGCTAATAGCAGGCGAAACACTACCGTCAGGCAACACCGCAAAACTACCGCTGAGTGTTCCAACAATCAATGGCAAGTTATTTCTTATCCTTATTTCCTGAATACTGTCTGTTGTCATTTCAAAGGTCCTTTGCAGCATATTTTTCATATTTGGGGGAACATAGTTTAAAATTTCAGCAAGCCTAACGTCCATATCATCTTCTCCCTTAACGAATATTTATTCTATTTATATGAGGCTTTGTCCATATATAGAACAAAAAAACTCAGGCTTTTTTTGAACTGAACCAGTTTGTGCAGACAGCACAAAAACACCCCTATGGGATAAAAATTTAGTTTAAGCAACATACTGACATCGCATTTCTTGTGGTGTCA